>NZ_JBEYVC010000025.1:0-88240 GCF_040643855.1 Streptomyces sp. NPDC047072
GTCGCGGTAGAGGAGCATCGTCGCGAGGACCGCGGCCAGCGGGGGCGCGAGCGCGTCGGGGTCGAGACCGCCGTCGGCCTTCAGCAGGGCCGCCGTCAGCAGGACTGTGATGACGCCGAGCGCCGCCGCCCGCTCCGCGCGCGTGGGCATCCGCAGCGCCAGTACGGCGAACGGCACCGCGAGCCACGCGTAGCCGGAGGTGAGCGGTGCCGGGAGCGCCCAGGTCACCGACGACCACAGCAGCAGGAGCAGTCCGAACAGGGCCGGCCGGGTCACCCGCCCCAGTCGGTTCCACCGGGCCAGCCCGACCGCGTACAGCAGGGCCAGCGCGGCGGTGGGCGGGGCGACGCGCCAGCACAGCTCGTCGTTGAGCCGCACCAGGCGGACGAGGGTGCCGGCCACGGCGACCAGGAACACCAGGTGCGGGACGAACCGCGTCGGCAGGGGTGGCCGGCGAACGGCGAGGGTGGGCACGGCTGCTGCTCCCTGGGGCGGGCCGGGCGGATGCGACAACAGATGCAGCAGCCTATGCCGTGACCTGTGTGTCCGCTGTAAACGCCCGGACAGGGCCGTGCCCGCGCTGATCTCAGACCCCGGGGTGCAGGCCGAGCCAGCCCGGCGACGGGGCGCCCTGGACCTCGCCGAAGTACAGGGCGAAGGTCTGCTTCAGCCGCTCGATCCCGGCGCGGTCCTCCATGAAGCGCGGGAAGCCGTCGACATGCGCGTTGGGGAACGTCCACACCGGCTTGAGGGCGGAGTTCGGGGTGACGTCCGTGCGCACCGACCAGCCGTTGAAGGAGGCCTTCTGGCGCTCCTCGGACAGCTGCCAGTTCAGGTACAGCTTGGCGGCCGCCGGGTGGGCGGCCTTCTTGAGGATCGCGGCCCGCTGGCCCCACGCCATGAAGGGGTGGTCGCCCTCGGGCACGACCCACTTCACGGTGGTCGACGAGGAGAGCAGGCTGCCCGAGCCGCCGACCCCGATGGTCTTCGTCCCGTCGCTCACCGCGGCGCCGGGCGTGTTCGTGCCGCGGGCGAACTGCGGCTGCTGCGCCGCGAACTTCGCGACCCAGTCCCAGCCGTACCGCTGCTGGTAGAGGGAGTAGAGGTAGAGCACCGCGTCGTCGTCGTGCGGGTAGGCCGACGCGATGGCGCCCTTCCAGCGCGGGTCGACGAGGTCCAGCGCGGTCCTGGGCGCGTCGGCTCCGGCGCCCTGGACGTCGTACATGAAGCTGAAGGCGATGACCATCAGCGCGGTCCACGCGCCGTCCTGGTCCTTGAAGCCCTGGTGGACCTTGGAGAAGCCGGCCGGCTTGTAGCGCAGCAGTTTGCCCTCGCGCTTCCAGCGGGTGAAGTCCTGGAGCGTCTGGAGCTGGACGACGTCGGGGACCAGGGTGCCGGTGGCGAGCTGGTTGTCGACGCGGACGTCGTGGTACTTGCTGTAGTCCACGACGGCCGTCAGCTCGACCTTCGGGAAGCGCGCGGCCCATCCGGCACGCACTCCGGCCGCCTGGCTGTCCACGTCCCCGCCCTGGTACAGCACGAGCTTGCCGCCCTCGGCGATCGCCGCCTCGTACAGCTCGTCGAGGGAGCGGGTCTCCTCGCGGACGCCGGTGAGCGATGAGCCGACGGCCGGGGCCGCGCTCGCCGGGCTCTGCGCGGCGACGGCGGCGGCGCCGCCGAGCGCGACACCGGCGCCGGTCGTGAGCAGCCGGCGCCTGCTGAAGTTGCGGGGCTTGGTGGGGGGGGGCCTCCTGGTTCCGCCGCCACCTTCCGTACGCGGCGGCGCGGCCAGTCTGCCGACCGGGCGCGCCGTTCCGCGTCGTCCATAGGCTGCTCTTGGATTCAACCGTTCGGTTGAACGCTCAGCCGGTGAGCGGGAAATGGCAGGCCGCCAGCCTCCCGGGGGCCGTCGCCGTGAGCCGGGGACGCTCCGTCGCGCAGATCTCCCGGGCGTAGGGGCAACGGGTCCGGAACGGGCAACCCGACGGCTTGTCCACCGGGTTGGGCACCTCCCCGGTCAGCACGATGCGCTCCCTGGACGCGGTCTGCGTACCGTCGTCGATGTCCGGCACCGCCGACAGCAGCGCCTGCGTGTACGGATGGGCCGGTGCCGTGAACAGCGCCTCGGTGTCGGCGAGTTCGACGATCTCCCCGAGGTACATGACCGCGATCCGGTCCGACACGTGCCGCACCACACCGAGGTCGTGGGCGATGAAGACGTAGGTGAGCCCGAACTCCTCCTGGAGGTCGGCGAAGAGGTTCAGCACCTGCGCCTGGATCGACACGTCCAGCGCGGACACCGGTTCGTCGGCGACGATCAGCTTGGGGTCGGTCGCCAACGCCCGCGCGATGCCGATGCGTTGCCGCTGCCCGCCGGAGAACTCGTGCGGATACCGGTCCAGATGGGCCGCCGCCAGTCCTGCGACGTCGAAGAGCTCGGCGACCCGGCGGCGCACCGCGCCCGCGTCGCCGTACCGGTGCACGAGCAGCGGTTCGGCCACGATGTCCCCGGCGCGGCGGCGGGGGTTGAGGGAGGCCTGCGGGTCCTGGAAGACCAGCTGCATGCCGGGCCGGACCGGACGCAGCCGGCGTGCGGACAGCGTCGAGATGTCCTGGCCGTCGAACTCGACCGTGCCGCCGGTGAGTTCGGTGAGGCGGACCAGACAGCGGCCGAGCGTGGACTTGCCGCAGCCGGACTCGCCGACCACCCCGAGGGTCTCGCCGGTGCGCACCTCCAGCGAGACGCCGTCCACGGCGCGCAGGGTGCGTCGGGGGCGGGAGAGGGTGTAGTGCTTGGTGACGTCCGTGGCCCTGAGCAGGACGTCTCCGGCGGGCCGCGCGTCGGGCCGGACCGCCACGATGTCCTGTGCCGTCATGACGTCGCCTCCTTGTCGTGCGTGGCTTCGGACCACCCTGGATCATGCTTGGCCGCCCGCCGCAGTCCCGCCCGGTCGTCCGGCGGCAGCCAGCACGCGTCCAGGTGGGTGCTGTCGCCGTTGCCCGCGGCCAGCGCGGGGCGCTCCTCGCACCGGTCGTGCCGCATCCGGCAGCGCGGCGCGAACGCGCAGCCCTCCGGGATCGCGCCCGGTGAGACGGGCGTGCCCGCGATGGTCGGCAGCCGCCGCAGCCGGGCACCGCCCACCCGGGGCACCGAGTCGAGCAGACCCCAGGTGTACGGGTGCCGCGGCCCGTGGAAGACGGCCCTCCGCGGGCCCTGTTCGGCCGCCCGGCCGCCGTACATCACCAGCACCCGGTCGGCGATCTGCGAGACCACGCCCATGTCGTGGGTGATGAGCACGACCGCCGAGCCGCTCTCGTTGAGATCCCGTACCAGGTCCAGGATCTGCGCCTGCACGGTCACGTCGAGGGCCGTGGTCGGCTCGTCGGCGATCAGCAGCGACGGCTTGCAGGACAGCGCCATCGCGATGACCGCGCGCTGCCGCATGCCGCCGGAGAACTCGTGCGGGTAGGCGTTCACGCGGGAGGCCGCGTCCGGGATGCCGACGTCCGAGAGCAGCCGCACGGCACGGGCCTTCGCCTCCTTGCGGGAGACCGGCTCGTGCGCCCGGATCTGCTCGGCGATCTGCCAGCCCACGGTGTAGACGGGGGTGAGCGCGGTCATCGGGTCCTGGAAGACCATGGCGATCTCCCGGCCCCGTACCGCCCGCATCTCCTTGTCGGGCAGGGTCAGCAAGTTCCGCCCACGGAAGAGGACTTCACCCGACACCACGACGTTCGGGTTGGTCAGCAGCCGCAGTACGGCGAGCATCGACACGCTCTTGCCCGAGCCCGACTCGCCCACCACGCCCAGGACTTCACCGGGCGCGACCGCGAAGGAGAGTCCGTCCACCGCGGTGACCAGACCCTGGCGGGTGCGGAAACGCACCCTCAAGTCACGTACGTCCAGCAGGGGTTCGTCAGGCATGGCGGGCCCTCGGGTCGAGTCGCGCGTACAGGATGTCCACCAGGGCGTTGGCGAGGACCACGAAGAACGCCGCGTACAGGACGGTCCCCATGATCACGGGCAGGTCCAGGTTCTGGAGGGCGTCGAAGGTGAGCTTGCCGATGCCGGGCAGGCCGAAGACCACCTCGGTCAGCAGCGCGGCCCCGCCCACGAGCGCCCCGAAGTCCAGGCCGAACAGCGACACGATAGGGATCAGCGAGCAGCGCAGCGCGTGCCGCAGCAGGATCCGCCGTTCGGAGAGGCCCTTGGCGCGGGCGGTGCGGACGTAGTCCTCGCCGAGCGCGGTGACGACCTCGCCGCGCAGCAGCCGGGCGTAGATCCCGGCGTACAGCAGGGCCAGCGTCAGCCAGGGGAAGAGCAGATGCAGGGCCCACTGGCCGGGGTTGCCGAGGCCGACGTAACCGGGTGGCGGTACCCAGGAGAAGAGCGAGTCGTGCAGCTGCTTCTGGGTGAGGAGGTTGACGACCTCGCCGAGCCAGTAGGCCGGCAGCGAGACGCCCACCACGCCGACCAGCATGATCAGCGGGTCGGCCGCCGTTCCGCGCAGGGTGGCCGCCGCGACGCCCATGAGGACGCCGGCGGTCATCCAGATCAGGGCCGCGCCGATCACCAGCGAGAGGGTGACCGGGGTGGCCTGCACGATCTGCGGGATCACCTTGGAGCCGCGGTTGACGAACGACTCCAGGTCCCGGTCGACCAGCAGGTGACGCATCATCAGCAGATAGCGCACGGGCAACGGCCGGTCCAGGCCGAAGGAGTGGCGCACCTGGGCGAGCGTCGCCGGGTCGGCGTTGCGGCCCGCGATACGGGCGGCCGGGTCGACCCCGGGAGTGGCGAAGAAGATCAGGAACACCAGGACGCTGATCGCGAACATCACCAACAGCGCGGAACCGAACCGCCGTAGGGCGAAATACAGCATGGTCACGCCCCTCCGCGCAGTCGGGCGCTCGGGTCGAGCGCGTCGCGCACGCCGTCGCCGAGGACGTTGAGCGCGGCCGTGGTCACCGCGATCAGCAGACCGGGGGCGATCGTCACGGTCGGGCGGGTGTACAGCAGCCCGAGGCCGTCCTCGATGATCGTGCCCCAACTGGCGTCCGGCGGCTGCACACCGACCGACAGGAACGACAGCGCCGACTCGGTGAGCATGGCCAGCGCGGTCATCAGCGGCACGAACACCAGCGCGGTCGGCACCACGTTCGGCAGCACCTCCCGGCGCAGGATGCGCGCGGTCGGGGCGCCCGAGCCGATGGCCGCCTGGATGTACTCCTTGTTCCGCAGCACCAGCACCTGACCGCGCAACGGCCGGGCGATGTACGGGACATAGATCGCCGCGATGATCGTGACCGGCAGCCAGAGGCTTCCCGCGTCCACGGTCAGCGGACCGAGTCTGAGCCCGTTGGTGAGCAGGACCACCGACAGACAGATGGCCAGCAGATACACGGGGAACGCCCAAATGACGTCCAGGATCCGGGAGATGACCGCGTCGACGATCCCGCCCGCGTACCCGGCGACGACTCCGACGGCCGTCCCGAGGACACAGGTCAGCACCGCGGCCGTGAACCCGATGAACAGGCTCGTACGACCGCCGTAGAGCAGGCGGGCCATCACGTCCCGGCCCTGGTTGTCGGAGCCGAGGAAGTAGTGGGCGGGGTCCCAGGTCGGGCCGATGGGCGTGACGCCGAGGCCGAGGCCGGTGCTGCTCGGGGTGAGCACCGGCACGGTCTTCCCGCCGACGACCGTGGTGCCGGAGACATGGGACTGGAAGGGGTCGGTGTGGGCGATGTGGTCCGCGTAGAGCGGGGCGCACAGGCTCGCCACCACGACGACCAGCAGCACCGCGGCCGCGGCGAGCGCCGCCCGGTTGCGCAGCAGGTCGGAGGCGGCGGTCCGCCAGGGGCCCGGCGAGCGCCGGACCCCCGTCGCCTCGGAGAGGGTCACTTCACCCACAGCTGCCCGACCAGCATGTAGAACTGCTTGCTGAACTGGTAGTTGCCGACCCGCGTCGACGTGAAGTCGATCATCTTGGGGTTGATCAGCGGCACGACGGGCGACTCGCCCATGATCTGCTGGTCGATGGCGCCCCACTGCTTGTTCGCGCTCGCGGTGTCGGTCTGCATGGTCGTGAGCGCGGTCTGCATCTTGGCGTCGATGCCCTTGTCGCAGAACCCGGAGATGTTGATGCTGGAGTCGCTGCCCGGGTGGTAACTCGCGCAGGACAACAGGACGTTGAGGAAGTCCGAGGCCGCCGGGTAGTCCTGGTACCAGGACGTCAGCGCCAACTGCACCTTGTTCTTGGTGTTCTGGATGTAGGTGAACTGGATGTTCCCCGACAGCGGCTTGAGCGTCGCCTTGTAGCCGATCTGGTTGAGCAGGCTCTGCAGATACTGCCCGATCGACTTGTTGACGTCGTCGTCCTGGACGACGATCCCGACCTCCTGCCCGGCCGTCCCGGACTGCTTTACCAGCGCCTTCGCCTTGGCGATGTCGGCGGCCTTCCAGGTGGTGCCGCCGCCCTTGGTGTAGTCGCACGAGTCGACGTGCCCGGGGAAGCCCGGCGGCAGGATCGTGCACGCCGGAGAGGCGAGGTTCGTGCCGCCGTACAGCCGGACCACGGCGGAACGGTCGACGGCCCAGTTGATCGCCTGACGCGCCGACTTGTTGTTGAACGGAGCCATGTTGACGTTCAGGGTCGCGTACCAGAACGCGGTCAGCGGGTTCACATGCGCCTGGGAGGCGTACTTGGTGCCGATCTCGTTGAGGCGGTCGGCGGGCGGGGCGTCGAACATCCAGTCCGCCTGGCCGTTCTCCACGGCGGTCACCTCGGACTCCACCGTCTGGCCGAAGGTGTAGTCGATGACGTCCGGGTAGCCCTGCGGCTGGGCCTCGCGCGACCACTCCTTGAAGTGCGGGTTGCGGACCAGCTTCAGGGCGCGGTTCGGGTCGTACGACGCGGCCATGTAGGGGCCCGTCGTCGGCAGCGGGGTCGTGCCCGCGTCCTTCGCCGGCGAGTCCTTGGGGACGATGCTGGCGTGCGGGACGGCCAGCTTGTAGGCGAACTCCGGGTCCGGGGCGGTGAGGTTGACGGTGACCGTGTTCGTCTTGGCGTCACCGACCACGCCCTTGGGCAGGGTGCAGGAGGCCGGCTTCTTCAAGCAGGCGTCGGCGCCGACGATCCCGTTGTAGAAGGTGCCCGCGGTCGGGCTGGAGACCTTGAAGATGCGCTCGAAGGACGCCACCACGTCGTCCGTGGTCAGCGCCTTGCCGTTGGAGAAGGTGACGCCCTTGCGCAGGGTGAAGGTGTAGGTCTTGCCGCCGTTGCTGATCTTCGGCATGGCGGTGGCCAGGTCGGGGACGACGGTGAACGACTGCTGCCCGTTCACCTTCTTGAAGGCGAGCAGGCCGTCGTACATCGACTGGTACAACTGCCAGTACTGGAGCGTGTAGTTGACCTGCGGGTCGAAGCTGCCCGCGGCCGCGTGGGCGACCAGCTTGAGGGTGCCGCCCTTGTGCTGGGCCTGGAAGACGGACGAACCGGAGCCGGAGGCGCTGGGGTTCGAGGCGGAGCCCGAGTCGGAGGAGGACGAACACGCGGCCGCGGTGAGCGTGAGGGCGACGGCGGTGGCGGCGAGCGCACTCCGTCTGGCGATGGGGGACATGGCGGACAACTCCCGGGATCAGTCGGTGGAGTCGAGGAACTCGCCGACGATCCGGAGGTAGAGCTCCTCCTCCTCGACGTGCGGCATGTGGCTCGAGTGCTCGAACAGGTGCCAGCGCACATCGGGGATGTGGTCGGCGAAGGGGCGGACGGTCTCGGGAGTCGCCTCGTCGAACCGTCCGGACACCAGCAGGGTGGGCACCTCGATCAGGTGCAGCCGGTCGACGACCGACCAGTCCTTGAGGGTGCCGACGACATGGAACTCGTTCGGCCCGTTCATCGTGTGGTACACCGTCGGGTCGGCCTCGATGTTGTCCCAAGTGGCCTGAACCTCAGGCGGGTTGGGCGTGAGACGGCAGACATGGCGCTCGTTGAAGACCTGCTCGGCCGCCTTGTAGTCGGGGTGGTCCGTGGTCCCGGCCGCCTCGTGGGCGAGCAGGGTCTCCTGGACCTCCGGGGGCAGCTCGGCACGCAGCTCGGCGGCCCCCTTGAGCCACAGCTCCATGGACGCGGGGGAGTTGGCGATGACCAGCCCGCGCAGCCCGGCGGGCCGGCGCACCGCGTGCTCGGCGGCGAGCATCCCGCCCCAGGACTGGCCGAGGATGTGGTAGCCGTCGGCGATGCCCAACTCCGCCAGCAGGTTGTCGAGTTCGTCGAGGAAGAGCTGGACTGTCCAGAAGTCGGCGCCCTTGGCGGGCAGATGGGTCGAGAAGCCGGTGCCGAGCTGGTCGTAGTGCACCACCTGGCGGCCCTGCCGGGAGATGCCCGCGATGCTGAGCGTGTAGTGGTGACCGGCGCCGGGTCCGCCGTGCAGGACCACCAGGGGTGTCCTGCCCGGTTCGCCCGTGATCCGGTACCAGGTGGAATAGCCGTTGAAGCCGACGGTTCCGGTGTGGTTCGGTTCGGGTATCGCCACGGAGAAGCCTCCCAGACCGGTCGGAATCGGCCGACCGCAGTCTGAAAATCGTTGGAGTGCGACGGGATGGATGAGATAGTCGTGGCGTAAAAGGTCAGCGCACAAGACCTTTTAGCCGGGCCAGGGCAAGACGTAACGGCACGTTTACGTGGCCCGTGCGCGTTAACAGAAACGGCGATCCGGGGGAGGACAACTGACATCCGCAGCTGAGGGATCACCGGAGTCCGGGGACGAGTTCGCCCGGGTGCTCGACCGCGTCCTGCTCGGTGGCAACGCGGCGTCCGCGCTGCGCCCGGTCCGCGTCACCTCGGCGGTCGACGAGGTCGCCGACCGGCTGCTCACCGCGATCGCCGTCGGGGACTTCCTGCCCGGCGAGCGGCTGCCCGCCGAACGCGAACTGACGACGCTCCTGCACGTCAGCCGCCCCACGGTGCGTGAGGCCATCGGCCGGCTCCAGGCGATCGGCGTCATCGAGATCCGGCGGGGGCGCAACGGCGGGGCGTATGTGCGGGACAGCTGGACCGAGTCGACCGCGGCCGCCGTACGGCACACCCTGCTGCCCCGCTGGGAGGAGTTCGAGCAGCTTTTCGACCTGCGCAGTCTGGTGGAGGGCATGGTGGCCGCGACGGCGGCCCGGCGGCGCGGGCCGAAGGACCTCGACCCCATGCGGGACGCCCTGAACGCCTATCTGTCCGCCCGCACACCCCGGGACGAGCAGGCCGCGGACAGCGCCTTCCACCAGGCAGTCGGCGCCGCCACGGGCAATCCGCAGATCGTCCTGCTCAGCCGCGACCTGCTGGCCCGGATCAGCCTCGGCTTCCCGGTCGAGCCCTGGGGCAAGGGGGAGCGCACCCACTTCCAGCGGGGCAGCCACGACCACAAGGCGCTGTACGAGGCGATCGCGGCGGGCGAGCCCGAGCGGGCGGAGGAGATCGCCCGGGGGCACTTCATGATCAGCGCGGAGATGATCAGAGACGTCCTGGCCCGGGTGCGCGGCGCCGACACGCCCTGATCAGACCTCCCGACTCAGACCTCCCGGTGGTCGATCCCCAACAGGCTCGCCGCCGCGGCGAAGTCGGCTCCGTGCGTGCCCACCGCCAGCGACCAGTGGTGCCCGACCCCCGTCGCGCTCCACGCGTCCACCCACTCCCCGGGATCCCGGCCGAAGTCGACCCGGCTCGTGGTGTTGCCGATCTCCAGCAGCGGCCCCGGCACGACGGTCCCCTCGGAGGTCACGAACGACAGGCTCCCGTCGGCGTCCTGCCCGAGCCCCAGCAGCGTGACGGGCCCCTGCCGTACGTCGAACTCCACGCTGACGCCCCAACCGCGCTTGCCGTGATAGACACCGAGACCCCGCAGCAGCGGATCACGGGCGCTCACCGCGAGATGCGCGGGCCCGTCATGGCCCATCTCCACGACGCCGTCCTCGAAGTTCAGCGCCTGGATCTCCGTGAAGGACCCGCCGGCACCGACGCACGACGACGCCAACTGGGCGATGCTCGTGCGCAGTTCGTACTCACCGGCCGCGGGCACGCCCCGCGCGGTGAGCAGCGAGGCGCCCAGGATCATCCCGGCGCCCAGCCGCTCGTGCAGTTCGCCGTCGAGCCCGCGGTGGTAGTACGCCAGGGTGTCCAGGCCGAAGTCCTCCACCAGCCGGTCCAGGGCCACCGACACGGTCGCCCCCCAGGTGAAGTCCTCGTCGACCACGCTCTCGTCGACCGTGAAGATCCGCCGGGCCAGCTCCACCCGCTCCCGGGTCTCCGCCTCGGTCACCTTCTGCACCCGGTGCCGCAGGTCGTCGAACTCCAGCACCTCGACGTGCGAGCCGAACGTCGCCGACACCAGCGTCGGATCGGTCTGCACATCCAGCATCCCCGGATACACGTGCCCCATCAGCCCGTGCCGTCCGTGCCGCAGCGCGGCCCGCACATGGGCGGCCCGCACCCACCGCTCGATCCGCCGCCACGCCGACTCCTGGCGCAGCCAGCCCGACACCGACCGGAAGGGGATCCCGGCCCGCCGGAAGACGTTGCCGACCTCCGGCACCGAGCACTGCGAGCAGTACGCCAGCCAGGCGCCCGTGTCGAAGGAGGCGTGGTCCATCCGCTCGGACGGCTGGAGGTCGACCACCAGGACCGGGGTGTGGGTGCGCTGGGCGATCGGCAGCACCATCGACGAGGTGAGGTACGTCGTCAGGAACAGCACGATCAAGTCGCAGTCCGCCCGGCGCAGTTGCTCGGCGGCCGCCGCGCCCTCCTGGGCGTCGGAGACGAACCCGGCGTCCGTCACCTCCGCGTCCCACTGCCCCAGCCGCTCGGCGACGTAGGCCGCCGACTCCTTCAACTGGGGGAGCAGGCCCGGGAATTGCGGCCAGTAGGTACCGAGTCCGCCGGAGACCAGTCCGATCCGCGGACGGCGTCGGGTCACGGGCGGGAGCAACTCGTCGAGAGTCAGGTCGCGTTCGTGCACATGTGCTGTCGTACGGGGGTCGGTCGTCGCCATGGCCGGAGCTCCTTCCGGGGTGGGTTCAGGTCTGTGCGACCTTCAGGCCCGCCTCCGCCGTGCGCGCCGAGGAGTGGCGGGGTACGAGGACGCGGACGATGTAGAGGCCCGCGAACGCGGACACCGCCATGCAGGCGGTGACCGTCCACAGCAGCAGCGCGGGACTCTGGTCGAGCAGGGCGGGTGTGAAGAACGCGGCGAGGGCGAAGACACCGCGCGAGAGGGCGTAGGTGATGCCCTGGGTGGTGGCGCGGGTGTCGGCGGGCAGCGTCAGCTGCGACCACACCTTGTAGTTCGCCTCGCCGGCGAAGGGGTTGGACAGCTGGTAGAGGACGAAGAACACGATCATGCCGAGGACGGCACCCATGGTGGTGGAGGCGATCGCGAACGCCACCACCTGCACGACGGTCGCGGTGTAGAACAGCCGGTCCCGCCACGGGCCGTCGGCGATCCTTACGAACGCGAGCGTCAGCAGCAGCCCGATCGGCAGACAGACCAGGTTGATCCCGGTGGCCATGCTCTGCGAGGCGCCGCTGACCGTGACCAGCAGGTAGGTGGAGAACTGGCCGATGGTGTTGGCCCCGAGACCCCAGGTGACGTAGAAGACGAGGGTCGCGGCCATGGGCACCAGGGCGGCGCGGTTCCACACGTCCCTGAGTCCGGGGGCACGGGGTGCGCCCTGAGGCGGCATGTCCTGTAGGGGGTCCGGTCCGGTCGCCAGCTCCAGCCGGGAGCGCAGATGCCAGGTGACCAGGGCGGCGACGGCCAGATGGCCGGTGATCAGCCTGGCTCCGAACATGCCCGTGGTGGACAGGGCGAAGCCGAGGGCGATGACGACGATGATGCCCGCCATCCACATGACCTGGGTGAAGGCGATGAGCCGCCCGCGCGCCCGGTCCGGGGCCGCGTCCGAGACCACGGCCAGCGACGTCGGCAGGTCGGCGCCCGCCGCGAGACCGGCGAGCAGGACGCCCACCAGCAGCGTGATGTCGTCGGGCGCCAGGGTGATGACGATCGCCCCGAGCGCGTAGCAGAGGATGTCCAGGTTGTAGAGGCGGCGCCGGCCGAACACGTCGGCGAGGCGTCCGCCGACGAGCGAGCCGACGGCGATGCAGCTGGTGACGATCGCGCTGATCGCCCCGGCCATCCACACGCCCATGCCGTAGGCGTCGCGGTAGAGGGCCAGATTGACGGCGATGCTGACGATCAGCGCGGCGTCCAGATAGGACGCCATCCCGGAGAGGGCGGCCACCTTCCACAGGCGCTTCTCGATCGGCGGTTCCTGTGCCATGAGCGGCTCCGTACGGGGAGAGGGTCCGAGCGACTATAGAAGTCGAAAAACGTTCCAACAAGGCGTCATACGGCCATTCGTGGGACGGAGCTGACGCTCCGCCACCCCGCACGAGCCCTGGCGGGTCCTTCTGAGGTGTCCTACGGTGAGGCGGATGTAAAACGTTTTTGGTCCATGAGAGTGTCCGAGCCCTCGTCGGAAGGACCGATCCGTGATCTCTCCCGCCCTCCAGCAGCTCTTCGACGACCCGCCCCGCGACTTCGGCCCCACCCCCCTGTGGTGGTGGTCGGGCGCGAAGGTCACCCGCGACCGACTGGCCTGGCAGCTGCGCCGGTTCGCGGACGGCGGCGTCCACAACCTCGTGGTGATCAACCTGGCACCGGCCGGCCCCACCTTCGGCGCCCGCACCGACGACCCCGTGTGGTTCGGCGAGGAGTGGTGGGCCCGCTTCCGGGACGCCTGCGAGATCGCCGGGGACCTCGGCACACGGCTGTGGTTCTACGACCAGATCGGATTCTCCGGCGCCAACATCCAGGGCGGCATCACCCGCAGGCACCCCGAGGCGGCGGGCCGCGCCCTGCGCTCCCGCCCGGCGGTCGTCACCGGCGGATCGGTCGCGCTGCACGACTCCGAGAGCCTGATCGGCGTCTACGACCGGACGGGCGCCCGTCTTCCGGCCACGGCACCGGAGGCGGCCGAGGGGTCCCCCGACACCGCCCCGCCGATCGACGCCCCCGACGGCACCGAGGTCCGCCTGGTCCTCGCCGTTCCCACCGCCTTCGACTACCTCGACCCGCACGCCGTCGGCCTGCTCACCGACACCGTCCACCGCGAGTTCGACCGCCGGGTCCCCGAGTACCTGGGCAACGTCGTCGCGGGCAGCTTCCAGGACGAACTGCCGGCGACCAACTCCTGGACCCGCCGCTTCCCCGAGGAGTTCCGCGCCCGCCGCGGCTACGACCTCCTCGACCACCTCCCCGCTCTCTTCCACGAGGGCGACGGCGACACCGTACGGGCGCAGCGGATCCGCGCCGACTACTACGCGGTCCGCGCCGAACTCACCGAAGAGGCCCTCTTCCGCCCGCTCGCCTCCTGGCACGACGAACGCGGCCTCCTCCTGGGCTGCGACCAGAGCCATCCGGCCCGCTCCGGCTTCCCGGCCCAGTCGACGCAGCTCTACACCGACTACTTCCGCACCCACCGCTGGTACAGCGCCGCCGGCAGCGACCACCACGGCGACGCCAAGGTGCACTCCTCGATGGCCCACCTGTACGGCCACGAGCGGGTGTGGATCGAGTCGTTCCACTCCTCCGGCTGGGGCGGCACCCTGGAGGAGACCTACGACTGGCTCCTGCCGTTCCTGCGCAGCGGCGCCAACCTGTACAACCCGCACGCCAGTTACTTCGGCACCGCGGGCGGCTGGTTCGAGTGGGCCCCGCCCTCCACCGACTGGCGCCAGCCCTACTGGCGGCAGTACCCCGCGTTCTCCCGGGCCGTCGCCCGGATCTGCTCGATCATGACCTGGGGCACCTACAGCGCCGACGTCGCCGTCCTGTACCCCTCGGCGACCATGCAGGCCCTCATCCCCCTGGACGCGCCGGTCCGGCACTTCGGCGACGCCCGTCTCGGCGCGGGCCACGCCGAGGCCGACGAGACCCAGCGCCACTACCTGGAGCTGTGCGGCACCAACAACTGGCTCCGGCCCGAACCCGGTTCCCTCGACCGGCACCGCGTCTCCTTCGACGTCATCGACGACGCCTCGGTCCAGGGGGCGAAAGCGGACGAGGGCGCCTTGCGCGTCCGGGACCTCGCCTACTCCGCCGTCCTGCTGCCCTCGGCGAGCGTCCTGGAGGAGGAGACGGCCCGTCGGCTGACCGAACTCCTCGACGCGGGCGGGCGGGTCGTGGTCGTGGGCCGCGCACCGGCCCGGGCCGCCGGGCTCGCCGGGGACGACTCCGTCGTACGGGGGCTGCTGGACCATCCGCGCCTGGAACGGGTGGACGACGCCGAGTCGGCGGCCGTGGCGGTCGCCGAGCCGGCCGGCGGTTACGCGACGGGCGAGGTGCCGCTGCTCGTGCGCAGGAAGGGCGAGGAGGCGGTCGCCCTGGTCACCGGCGCCTATCCCGACGCCCGGGCACATCCGCCGGGGGACCACCACGAGATCGACCCCGCCCGCTACGCCCGCCGCTCCTCGGTCACCGTGCGCGCTTCGGTCGCGGAGGCCGAGATCTGGAACCCCGCGACCGGCGCCCGTCGCCCGGGACGGGTCACGGTCGCCGACGGCGTCTCGACCATCGAGGTGCCGCTGGACGGCGCCCCCGCCGCCCTCGTCGTATGGCGCGAGGGACCTCCGGTGGAGCAACCGGCAGTCGTGTCGCGGGTGTTGAAGCGGACCATGGACCTCTCGACCGGCTGGGAAGGGCGTCTCGTCCCCACCCTCGACAACACCTGGGGCGACCTGGCGCTGCCCCTCGCAACGTCCGTCGCGGAGCCGCAGATCTGGACCATGCGGTGGTTCGAGGACTCCTGGAAGCAGACCCGGGTGACCTACGGCAACCGGGTCCGCGTCCTGCCGCCCGTGCCCGCCGGCCAGGCACCGGCGACCCTGGACGCCGAAGCCGTCGAACGGGTCCTGGCCGGGACCTCGCCGCTCGCACCCCCCGACTGGGAGGTCTCCCTCTACTCGTCGAGCCGTGGCATCCCGGACCCGCCCGGCCTGCTCGGCAACAAGGGGCTCGTGCCGGAGGAGTTCGTCCGCGTCGCCGTGCCCGTGAGCGGAACCGTCGCCCGGGTACGGGCGGTCGTCGAGACCGACCACCGCGGGCCGGCCGACCTGCACGTCGGCGCGGCCGCGGCCAAACGGGTGTGGTGGAACGGCAGTTGTGTCGCAACCGGCGCCGGTTACCTCGCGACCGCCCGTGTGGAGGTCGAACAGGCCCGCAACGTCCTGGAGTACGAGCTGGCCGACGCCCAGGAGCGCCCCCTGACGATCTCGGTCGGCGGCGCGGAGGCACCGCTCGGCAGCTACTTCTGTCTGTCCCGCCCGGACACCTTCGGACCGCGTCCGGTGTTCATGCGCCTGCCCGAGGGCGTACGGCCGGAAGGGCCGGTGACCTACCGCGGCCGGCTCCGTCTCACGGGCGGCCCGGGCTGCTCAGGCGACGCGGTGCTCGTCGTGGGGGCCGCCACCGGGGTCACCGTCCTGCTCGACGGGACCGTCGTCGCCCGGCAGGAGAAGACGGAGTACTACGAGTCCGACTGGGGAGCGGTCCCGAGCTTCTTCCGGCACACCCTCGCGCTCACGGACGGCGAGCACGTCCTGGACGTCGTCGCCGACGCCCCGGACGCGCGGGACGCGGTCTACGTCGACCTCGTCGCCGACGCGGGTCGGACCGCGCTCGTCAGCGGCCCCGGCTGGGAGGTCGGGACCGGGCCCTGGCACGGCCGTACCGTCGAACACGAGGGCCGTTGGGGGGAGTTGCAGCACTGCTGGGCCGCCGTACGACCGCACCCGCTGCCGGACGCCGAGTGGCTCGCCGGGGCTCCGGTGCTGGGCACGGCGGTGCTGCCGCTGCGGTCCACCGACGACGTCCGCGAGGTGGAGCAGCGTTTCCGCTTCACCGCACCGGCGGGAACGGTCGCCCTCGACCTGCCGCTGAGGCTCCCGGCGTGCGTCGGCGACGAACTCGTCCCGGCCGGTGGTGAGTTGACGCTCCATCAACCCCTGTCGGAACCGACGGAGTTCGAGATCGTCACCGCCCCCACCGCCGTCCTGCGCGGCGGCTCCGCCTGGAACGGGCCTGTCCGGGTGCGCACCGTCCCGGCACCCCTCCAGCTGGGCGACTGGCAGGAGTTGGGGCTGGCGGGTTGGAGTGGGGGTGTCACCTACACGCGTCGCGTGGAGGTGCCGGAGGGTGCGGACCCCGTGCTGGATCTGGGACGGGTGCGCGGCAGCGTCGCGGTGTCCGTCGACGGCGAGCAGGTGGGGGAGGCGTTCTGCGCGCCGTACCGCTTCGACCTGCCCGGTACCGCCGGGCGGACCGTCCGCCTCGACGTCACCGTGCACAACACCCTGGCCCCCTATCTCGCCGAGGCCACGCCGACCGCGTGGGCCTTCTCCTCCCAGCTTCCCTCGGGGCTTTTCGGTCCGGTGACGCTGGAGGTGTCAGGGCAGGTCTGACGGCGTCCGGGTGGAGTCCCGCACCACCAGGTCCGGCGCGAACACCCTTGTCTCGTGGGCGTGTTCGGAGCGGGCCTCCACCTCGTCCAGCAGCATCTCGACGGCCGCCCTGCCGAGGTCCTCGACCGGCTGGCGGACGGTGGTCAGGGGGGCGCCCACGACACCGGCGATGTCGAGATCGCCGTAGCCGACCACCTGGACGTCCTGGGGGATCCGCACCCCGCGCTCGACGAGACCGCGGCACACGCCCGCAGCGAGGAAGTCGTTGGTGCAGAACACGGCGTCGGGGAGGTCGTCGAGATGGCGGGCGATCTCCGTGCCGTACGCCACCGTCATCTCCTCGGCGACGACCTGGCCGAGGCGCGCCTCGCGCCGGGTGCGGACGGCCTGCCGGGCGCCCTGGTACCGGTCGGCGCACTGCCGTATGGAGCGCTCGCCGTTGACCACGAGGATGTCGCGCGCCCCGCGGTCCAGCAGATGCTGCACGGCGATCCGGCCGCCCGCGATGTCGTCGACCGAGACGGAACAGCCCTCCTGCGCGGGCCGCGCGCGGTCGGCGAGGACCAGCGGGATACCGCGCTCGCGCAGCCGGGACAGGCGGGTGGGGTCGGCGCTCAGCGGCGCCACCACCGCGCCCACGGCACGCTGTTCGACCAGCATCGTGAAGTAGCCCTGCTCCCGCTCCGGCGCGTCCCCGCTGTCGCACAGGACGAGGGCGTAGCCGTGGTCGTAGGCCGCGTCCGCGGCCCCGCGCGCGATGCGGGAGTAGAAGGAGTTGGCCACGTCGGGCAGGACCAGGCCGATCGACGACGAGTGGCCGGTGCGCAGGCCGGCGGCGCCCGGATGGGGGACGTAGTCGAGCGCGGCGACCGCGACCCGGACCCGCTCGGCGGTGCGTTCGTTGACCCGCTCGGGGCGGTTGAGGACGTTCGAGACCGTGGAGACGGAGACCCCCGCCGCGGCCGCGACGTCCTGGATGCGGGCCGGGCGGACCGACATGGCGTCCGACATGGCGTCCACCCCTCCAGCTGCCTCGGCCGTACGGCGATCCGAAGTGTACCCTCGCCGGTCTTGGAACGTTTTTGGAACGGGCGGTGAGCGGCACTCGGCCACGGGTTCCGGTCGACATCGAAAGTCCCGTGAACCTGCACACCGTTCACCGCGCGGTCATGGGGCGACCGGGATGTGGTTCCGGTTGTTCCGGCCCATGCCGTTTGCGTGGCGGTGCGGCGGCGAATCGTGTGGAGGAACGCGCCGGAACGGTGAGCGCCTTGCGACGGTGGTGAAGCCCCGCTCGGCAGGGCGAGTTGGGCGACTGGCAGTGAAGCTCTGGGCATGCTTCGATCCGGGGGTTCCCTCGACCTCGCTCCTGCGACCGGGGGTTCCCTCGACCTTGCTCCTGCGAAAGGACCCGCGCGACATGAACCTCGCCCCCCACATCGAGACGACCGAGCTGAACGAGGCCGACCTCGACGCCGTCGCCGGTGGTGTCGCCCTCGCGGCCGCCACGAACCTGCACCTTGAGGTCGGCCCGCTCTCCGTCTGCGCCGACCTCGACGCGCTGGTCTCCGCGGAGGGTGTCAACGCGAACGCGAACGCCCACGTCGGCCTGCACTGACGAAGCACGCACCGCGGGCCCCCGACCAGTCGGCCGGGGGCCTGTCGTCATGCCGGGGGCGGCGAGGTCACTCGGTCCCGCCGTTCTCCTCCACCGGTGGCATGAAGGCCCGCAACCACCGTTCCGTCTGGGCCACATGGGCCTGCGCCGCCCCCGCCGCCGCGACCGGGTCGCGCTCGGCGATCGCCGTGGCGAGGATCCGGTGGTCCTCGTCGCTCTTGCGCTGCATCCGCGGTCCCTCGGGCAGCGTGAACACCTGGTACTTGCGGGACCGGGCGCGGAAGACGGCCAACAGCGAGGCCAGCGTGGGGTTGCCGCCCACCCGGGCGATCTCCGCGTGGAAGCGGTGGTCCAACTCCGAGGCGCGGGCCGGGTCGTCGGTGGCCTCCATCTCCTCGATCAGCGCGAAGAGCGTGTCCACCGACTCCGGGGTGCAACGCGCGGCCGCCTGCGCGGCGACATGTGCCTCCAGTACGCGCCGGATCTCGTAGACCTCCAACAGGCCCGACAGCGGCAGGAGTTCGAGGGTCAGCGAGAGGCTGCCGATGACGTCCTCGGGCCGCAGCGGCGAGACATAGGTGCCGGAGCCGTGCCGGGGCTCGACCACACCCAGGGCGGCGAGCATCCGTACGGCCTCCCGCAACGACCCGCGCGAGACGCCGAGTTCCTCGCACAGCTCGCCCTCGGGCGGCATGCGCTCGCCCGGACCCAGACGTCCCGTGGCGATCATGTGCCGTAGGCCGTGGAAGGCCTTGTCGACTGCGGACATCGGCGTCCTCTTCTTCCCGTCTCGGGCCCCGGCGAGGCGGCCGTGGCTCCTCGGCGCACTGTAGCCGGACCAGGTCATCAGATGTCTCGGCTGTATCTTCCTGAAGTCATCTGATGACTTTCACGGTTCCGCCTCTGTACGCCTCCGATTTCGCATGCCAGGATGCCGAGTCATCATATGAGTCACCCGGTGATGTCCGATGATAGGGAGTCCTGTGAGCGAGACAGAGGTGACCACCGCGCCCGCGCCGCTGACGCTGGCTGACGGCCGGCCCGCCGCCGCGGCCTGGTCCCTGGACCCCGCCCTCAAGCACCTCAACCACGGTTCCTTCGGCGCCGTCCCGCTGGTGGCCCAGGAGCGACAGGCGCTGCTGCGGGCGGAGATGGAACGCTCGCCCGTGGTGTGGTTCCCGGCGCTGCCCGGCCGGATCGCCGCCGCCCGCACCGACCTCGCCGCCTTCCTGCGCGTCGACGCCGGTGACCTGGCGCTGGTCCCGAACGCCAGCGCCGGCGCCAGCGTCGTCTACCAGGCCCTCACCCGGCGGCGCGGTGGCGAGATCGTCGTCACCGACCACGGCTACGGCGCCGTGACCATGGGCGCCGAACGGCTCGCCCGCCGCTGGGGCGGCCGGGTGCGCACCGCCCGGGTGCCGCTGGCCGCGGACGAGGACGAGGCGTACGAGGCCGTGGTCGCCGAACTCGCCGACGCCACCGACCTGGTGGTCGTCGACCAGATCACCTCGGCCACCGCGCGCCGCCTCCCCGTGGAGCGGATCGGCGCGGAGGCGCGTCGCCGGGGCATCCCCGTCCTCGTGGACGGCGCCCACTCACCCGGTCTCCTCGAAGCCCCCCTCGCGGACGCGACGTACGACTTCTGGACCGGCAACCTGCACAAATGGGGCTGTGCCCCGCGCGGCACCGCGGCCCTGGTCGCCCGCGGTCCGCTCCGCGACGAGCTCTACCCGCTCATCGACTCCTGGGGCGCCCGCGATCCGTACCCCGACCGCTTCGACCAGCAGGGCACGATCGACGCCACCGCCTACCTGGCCGCCCCGACCGCCCTGGACTTCGTCGACCGCACCTGGAGCTGGCCCGAGGCCCGCCGCTACATGGACGAGCTGGCCGACTACGGCGCCCAGGTGATCGGCGCCCGACTCACCCACGCGGACAGCGCTGTTGACGTCGGCATGCCCGTCCCCGGCATGCGCCTGGTCCGGCTCCCGGACGGCCTGGGCCCCACCCGCGAGGACGCCGACGCGCTCCGCGACCGGGTCGCCGACGAACTGGCCGTCGAGGCGGCCTTCACCAGCTTCGACGGCATCGGGTACCTGCGGCTGTCCGCCCACGTCTACAACACCCCGGCCGACTACGAGTACTTCGCCGAGGCCTGCGTCCCCGCCCTCGGCGCCTGGGCCCGCGACATCACAGGGAAGAGGTCAGCACGATGAGAAGAAGGACCGCGGTCCTCGCGCTCGGCACCGCCGCCGCGATGGTCCTGACCGGCTGTTCCACCATGAGCCCGGCCGCGGACGGCACGGTCACGCTCACCATGGTCGAGAGCCTGACCAACCCGACCCGCACCGCGCTGCTCAAGGACCTGATCGCCGACTTCCAGAAGCAGAACCCCAAGATCAAGGTCAACCTGGTCTCCCCGCCCACCGAGCAGGCCGACCAGAAGATCCAGCAGATGCTCCAGTCCGGCAGCGGCGTCGACGTCCTGGAGGTCCGCGACATCACCGTCGGCCCCTGGTCGAACAACGGCTGGCTCCACGACATGAAGACGGACCTCGCCGGCTGGCAGGGCTGGGACGCCATGACGGAGAACGCCGTCAAGGCCAGCCAGGACGCCAAGGGCCGCACCTACTTCATCCCCTACGGCTTCTACGGCCTGAGCCTCTTCTACCGCACCGACCTCATCAAGAAGGCCGGGTTCGGCCAACCCCCGGGCAGCTGGGAGGAGTTGCTCAAGCAGGCGTCCGCCATCAACGACCCGGGCGAGCGCCGTTACGGCTACGCCTTCCGCGGCGGCGCCAACGCCAACAGCAACGCCACCGCGATCATCGAGGCGTACGTCGCCGACCAGATCGACCCGGCCAACGGCTTCAAGCTGAAGAACGGCCGGACCATCTTCACCGCGCCCGAGGCGGAGGACGCGATGGAGACCTACCTCGAACTCTTCAAGAAGGCGTCCCCCAAGTCCTCGGTCTCCTGGGGCTATCCGGAGATGGTCGAGGGCTTCTCCAACGGCTCCACGGCGTTCCTGCTCCAGGACCCCGAGGTGATCGCCACCGTCGCACAGTCCAAGTCGATCACCCGGAGCCAGTGGAGCACCGCGCCGCTGGTCGCCGGGCCCAGCGGCAAGAGCGTCCAGCCGCTGGCAACCGCCGGCTGGGGCATCGCGAAGGGCAGCAAGCACACGGCCGAAGCCGTGAAGCTCGTCGAGTTCCTCTCACAGGGCGAGGCGTCCACCACCTTCACCAAGAAGAACAGCCTGGTGCCGATCCTCAAGTCGGCCACCAGCGACTCCTTCTACAAGACCGGTCCCTGGTCGAGCTACGTCACCATGACCGAGCACCCCGACAAGTACCTGGTGGTCACCCAGCCGCGCGGGGTCTCCTGGTGGACGGAGTGGCAGCAGAAGGCCGACGCCGACGTGCAGAAGCTGATCCTCGGCCGGACGACCCCGAAGAAGCTGCTGGCGGGCTGGGACGAGTTCTGGACCGAGAAGTGGCAGTAGACGAGAGAGTCCGTCCAGCGGCCCGTAGCGTCCAAGCGGGCGCTCGCAAATGGCAGTTCACCACCCGCCGAGGCCTGCTCATCGCCGCCTACCTGGCGCCCGCCGTGCTCATCGTCTCGGTGTTCACCTACTACCCGATGATCGCGGGCGGCCAGATGGCCTTCCGCAACTGGAAGTTGACCGACCTCACCGACACCTCGTGGGTCGGCCTGAAGAACTTCCAGGACGTCTTCGGTGACCCCGCCTGGGGGACCGTGCTGACCAACACCGCGGTCTGGGTGGTCGGTTCGATCGTCCCGCAGCTGGTGATCGGCTTCGCGCTGGCCCTGTGGCTGCGCCGCCGCTTCCCGCTGCGGGGCCTCTACCAGGCGCTGGTCTTCTTCCCCTGGGCGATCTCCGGCTTCCTCATCGGCATCCTGTTCCGCTGGCTGTTCAACAGCGAGTTCGGCGTGGTCAACGACCTGCTCCAGAAAGCCGGGTTGATCGACGAACCGATCGCCTGGCTCGCCGACCCGGACAAGGCGATGGCCGCCGTGCTCGTCGCCAACGTCTGGTACGGCGTCACCTTCTTCGCGATCATGATCCTGGCCGCGCTGCAGTCGATCCCCGACGAGCTGTACGAGGCGGCGGCGCTGGACGGCGCGGGCAAGGCGCGCACGCTCTTCCAGATCACGATCCCCTACATCCGTACGACCCTCGCGCTCACCGTCCTCCTCCGGGTGATCTGGATCTTCAACTTCCCCGATCTGATCTTCGGGATGACCGGCGGCGGGCCGGACGACGAGACGCACATCGTGACCACCTGGATGATCAAGATCACCCAACAGGGCGACTACGGCAGGGCTTCCGCGCTCGGCCTCCTGGTGGTGGCCGGACTGCTGCTGTTCTCGGTGTTCTTCCTCATGGCGACACGCGAGAAGTCGACGCGTGAGAAGAAGGGAGCCGTCGCATGATCGGCAAGGAGACCCCGGCGGGCCGGGCCGTGAAGTTCACCTTCCTCGGACTGTGGCTCCTCTTCACCGTCTTCCCGCTGTACTGGATCACCGTCACCTCGCTCAAGGCGCCCGGCGACATCTTCCGCTTCCCGATCGACTACTGGCCCGCGCACCTCTCCTTCGAGAACTACACCGGCCTGTTCGGCACCGCGGACTTCGGGACCTACCTCACCAACAGCCTGGTGGTGGCCACCGTCGCGGGCGCGGTGGCCACGGCGATCGCGATGCTCTCGGCGTACGTGCTGGCCCGCTTCGAGTTCCGCACCAAGACCGCGCTGCTGATGGCCGCCCTGGTCACCCAGATGATCCCGTCGTTCATCGCGCTCGGACCGCTCTACCTGCTGATGACCGACCTTCAACTGGTCGACAACCGGCTGGGGTTGATCCTCGTCTACATCGCGGTCTGCGTGCCGTTCTGCACGGTGATGCTGCGCGGCTTCTTCGAGAACATCCCGGACGCGCTGGAGGAGGCCGCCATGATCGACGGCCTCTCTCGTTTCGGCGCGCTGTTCCGCGTCCTGCTGCCCGTGATGCGGCCGGGGATCGTCGCCGCGTTCATCTTCAACTTCGTCAACTGCTGGAACGAGCTGTTCCTTTCGGTGACCCTGATGAACAGCGACAGCAACAAGACGGTCCCCACCGCCCTCAACGGCTTCATCTCCAGCTTCAACATCGACTGGGGCTCGATGTCCGCGGCGGCCGTCCTCACCATCCTGCCCACGATGCTGCTCTTCGCCTTCGCCAGTCGGCACATCGTGCAGGGCCTCACGTCCGGGGCGGTGAAGGGATGACAGCAGCTGCCAGCGCCGCCAGATCCACGTCCGTGACCAGCCGCCCCTCGCCCGCCATCAACTCCCTTGCCCGTACGAGGATCTCGTCCACCTCGGCAGGCCCGAAGCCCGCGATACCCAGATCCGTCAGCCGGTCGGCCAGCGTGTAGGGGCCGCTGTCGGGAGTGAAGGGCACCGCACGGACGTTCCCGACCGACTCCGGCTCCACGCAGTTGTGGAGGAGCGGGTCGATCGCCGCCTCCTGGGTGATGAAGTCCAGGCCGCCCCAGCAGAAGGCGTGGGTGCCGGTCACCGGGTGGTTCCAGGCGGTGTGATAGCCCGTCAGTTCCTGTCCCGTGCGGGCGAGTTCGGTGAGCCGCTCGGTGCGGATCCCGGTCCGGACGCCGTAGAGGGCCTCGAAGGCGAGCGCGGTGGCGGCGAGGTCGGCGTTGCCGGGGCCGCCGCAGTAGCCGTTGACCGACAGCTCGACGGCCGAGGCCCCGGCGCGGACGGCGGCCACCGCACAACCGACGGCCAGACCGAAGGTGTTGTGCGGATGCAGCCCGACCTCGACCTCCGGCGCGAAAGTCCGGGTGAGCCGCACCAGATGCGCGTACGCCTCGGGACTCATCCCGCCCGGCCCGTCGAAGAGGGTCAGCTCGCCCGCACCCGCCCCGGCCAGCACCCGCACCGCCTCCTCGTGGCCCTCCTCGGTCGCGTACGACACCATCAGCAGCGGCACGATGACCTCCAGGCCGCGCTCCCGGGCGTACGACACCAGCCGCGCCGCCCGCTCCAGTACGGCCGCCCGGTCGCTCGGGATGTCCTCGGTGCGCCACTCCTCGCCGCGCCACGCCTTGGCGTAGACCGCCGGCCGGTAGATCCGCGAGGTCTCGCTGAACCCCTGCACCCACACCTGTACGGCGTCGTAACCGGCCGCGGCCGCGCGGTCGACGTCCTCCGGCGAGCGCATCAGCGGGCACACCACCCGGCAGTCCGGGTTCTCGCCCTTGACCAGCGCGATCTCCTCCTTGAGTGCCGAGTCGTCGCGCCCGCCGAGGCCCGCCGTGACGACCTCGGGCACCCCGCTGCCGACCAGCCGGCGCAGGAAGGCGGCCTTGGCCCCGGCGCTCGCGACGACACCCGGCAGCGTCTCCACCGAGCGCAGCGTCGCGTCCCGCAGGCGGACTTCCGTCGGAAGTGAACCCACCACGTCCGTACGGCGGTTGAGCGGGCTCACCGACCAGCGGCCCGGTTCATGGGCGCCGGGCGCGCGGCGCGCGGCCAACTCGGCACGGAAGCGGGCGATCTCCTCGGGCGTGAACACGGGGGGCTTCTCCATGGCACCCATCCAATCCCTGTGTCGACACTAAGCGCAATAGTCCAGCTCTAAGGGCCTACATGTTTACTTTCTGTCGACACCTGGCTAGAACTGTCGACAGTTTCGGCAACCCGAGCACGTTCGAGCAAGGGAGATCCCGTGTCCCAAGACCTGCCCGACCGACGGCTGGGCCGTCTGGCGGGCCGTATCGCCGTCGTCGGTGGTGCCGGCAGTGTCGGCCCCGGCTGGGGCAACGGCCGCGCCACCGCCGTGATCTTTGCCCGGGAGGGCGCCACCGTCTTCCTGACCGACCGCGACAAGGACTCCCTGGAGGCCACCGCGCGGCAGATCCGCAGGGAGGGCGGTACCGCGCACACCGCGGTGCTGGACGTCACCGAACCCAACGCCGTCCGGGAGCACTTGGCGGAGTGCGAGCGGCTGGCGGGCCGCGTCGACGTGCTCGTCAACAACGTCGGCGGCTCCCGGGCCGGGGGAGTGGTCGACCTCGCCCTGGAGGAGTGGGAGAGCCAGCTCCGCACCAACCTCACCAGCGCCTTCCTCGCCTGCAAGTACGCCGTGCCGATCATGCGGCGCGGCGGCGGGGGAGCGATCGTCAACACCGCGTCCGCGTCCGGGCTGCGGTGGACCGGCGCCGCCCAGGTGGGCTACGCGGCGGCCAAGGCGGCGGTGATCCAGCTGTCCCGGGTGACGGCCGTGGAGTGCGCGTCCGACAACATCCGCGTGAACACCGTGGTCCCCGGCCAGCTCCACACCCCGATGGTCGAAGCCCGCCTCGCCGGTCAGCGGGCGGGCGGCGATGTGGCGAAGCTGCTCGCCCAGCGGCAGGCCCGGATCCCGCTCGGCTTCATGGGGGACGGCCGCGACACGGCGTACGCGGCGCTCTTCCTCGCCTCCGACGAGGCCCGCTTCGTCACCGGTACGGAGATCGTCGTCGACGGCGGAATGACGGCACGCTGTGACTGAACGCGCCCTGCACCCCACCGAGTTGGCACCGACGCCCGCGCGTCCCGCCGGGTCGGCGCCTTCCCCCGGCTGCCCGCCCCCGCACCCCTCGCCCCGCCGCCCCTCCCTGGTGCTCCCGCCGGGCAGCTGCGACGCCCACTGCCACATCCTCGGTCCCGCCACCGTCTTCCCCTACGCCCCGGACCGCACCTTCACCCCGCTCGACGCCCCCAAGGATCAAGTGCGCGCCCTGCACGCCCAGTTGGGACTCGACCGGGCCGTGATCGTGCAGTCCTCCTGTCACGGCGGCGACCACTCCGGACTGCTGGACGCCCTGGGATCGGAGACCGGACGGCTGCGGGGCGTGGCCCTGATCGGCGCGCGCACGACCCGGGCCGAGATCGAGGAACTGCACCGGGCCGGAGTACGCGCCTTCCGGCTCAACTTCCTTCCCCATCTGCGCACTCCACCCACCCGGGCCGAGATCGACTCGGTGCTCGAACGCGTCGACGGCCTCGGCTGGGCCGCCCAGCTCCACGTCCACGACGAGGAGATCGCCGTACTCGAAGACCTGGTGAAGACCCTCCCGGGCAAGGTCGTGATCGACCACATGGGACGCGTCGACCTCGCGGCCGGGCCGGACGGGCGGGCGCTGCGCAGTCTGCGCGCCCTGCTCGACGGGGGCCGGGTGTGGGTCAAGGTCAGCGGCGTCGACCGGCTCTCCCGGCAGGGCCCGCCGTTCGCCGACGCGGTGGCGCTGGCCGCCTCCCTGGTGGCGCACGCGCCGGAGCGGGTGGTGTGGGGCACCGACTATCCGCACGTCAACATCGCCGCGGACGCCCCCGACGACGGACTGCTCGTCGACCTGGTCGAACGGATCGCCCCCGACCCCGCGCACCTGCGGCTGCTGATGGTGGACAACCCGGCCACGCTCTATGACTTTCCGTCAACTCCCTAGTGTCGGCAGAAACCCACAGGTTTTTCGTTGTCTGATCCCTTGAAGCGGAAAAGTGTCGACAGTAGTGTCCCGACTCGAACCCCGTGTGAGGAGAACGTCCATGGTCCAGCTGTCCCG
This sequence comes from Streptomyces sp. NPDC047072, assembly GCF_040643855.1. Taxonomy (NCBI): domain Bacteria; kingdom Bacillati; phylum Actinomycetota; class Actinomycetes; order Kitasatosporales; family Streptomycetaceae; genus Streptomyces; species Streptomyces sp. NPDC047072. Next base: position 26,756 of record NZ_JBEYVC010000025.1, read on the forward strand.
GGACAAGCTGCTCAGGCGCGGCGACGCGGCCTACGAAACGGCGCGTCGGGACGCCGTCTGGAACGAGCGCAAGCCCGACCGGTACCCCGACGTCATCGTGCTCGCCCACAGTGAGCAGGACGTGGTGGAGGCCGTACGGCTCGCCCGCGAGGAAGGGCTCGCCATCGGCATCCGCTCCGGCGGACACAGCTGGGTGGGCAACGGAGTGCGGGACGGCGGCATGCTGCTCGACCTCTCGCGGCTCACGGACATCACCGTGGACCCGTTGGCCGGCACCGCCGCCGTGCAGCCCGCGGTCACGGGTCCCGCCCTGCTTGAACGGCTCGCTCCCCACGGGCTGTTCTTCCCCACCGGACACGCACCCACCGTCGGCATCGGCGGATTCATCCTGGGCGGCGGCTACGGCTGGGACTCCCGGCGGCTCGGCCCCGCCTGTCTCAGCATCGAGGCGATCGACGTGGTACTCGCCGACGGCACCCTCGTGCACGCCACCGACACCACCCACCCCGAACTGCTGTGGGCGGCACGCGGCAGCGGCCCCGGCTTCTTCGGCGTCGTCACCCGCTTCCACCTCGCCCTGCACGACCGACCGCGCCGCATCCTGCGGACCGTGCACAGCTACCCCCTGGAGCTCAGGGACGAGGTGCTGGCGTGGTCGTACGCCATGCTCGACGAGCTGTCGCCCGCCGTGGAGTTCTCCGCGAAGATCGGGTTCACCCCCGGCCTCGACCGCCAGACCGTCTCCGTGACGGCCACCGCGTTCTGTGAGACGGACGAGAACATCCTCGCCCCTCTGGAGGGCGCGCCCTTCCGTAGCCGGACGATCCGCGAGGTGGTCGCGCAGGAGACCACGATGGCCACGCTGTACGACTACGCCGACCGCATGACCCCGCCCGGGATGCGCTGGGCGCTCGACGGGATCTGGACCGACGAACCCGTCGACAAGGTGGTGGCCGCCTCCCGGCCGCTGTTCGACTCCATCCCGGACACCACCAGCCATGTGCTGTGGATGCTCTGGGGCCACTTCCCCGAGCGGGCGAACGCCTGCTGGTCCAGCCAGGCCAAGCTCTACCTCTCGCCCAACGCCGGCTGGACCGACCCCGCGGAGGACCTCCGCCACGAGCAGTGGGCGCACGGGCTGCTCGCCGAGATCCAACACCTGTCCAGCGGGCTCCAGTTCTCCGACAACAACCTCGCCGACCGCTTCGACCACGGGCTCAGCCCTGCCAACTCCGCGCGCCTGGAGGAGATCCGGGCCGTGCACGACCCCGAGGGGCGCTTCCGCACCTACATGGCCCCCCGGGAATCCACGACCGCATACGCCGCCGCGGGCCACGCGCGGACGCACACGCACTCATGAGCTCAAAGGAGAGCCGTTCCATGCAGACTTCGAGACACCCGCGGCGGCGCACCCTCATCGCACTGTCCGCCCTGGCCACCGCCGCCTCCCTCACCCTGAGCGGCTGCGGCGGCGACTCCGGAGCGGCCACCACTTCCGACGGCAAGGCGAAGATCACCGTCCTGCGCTCCAACGGCGCCATCTTCGAACCGCTCTACATAGCCGAGCAGCAGGGCTACTTCAAGGACGCGGGCCTCGACGTCACCATCAAGGCCGGTGCCCAGGACACCTCGCAGAACGCGCCCTCCGTGCTCAACGGCGAGGCCCAGTTCGCCATGACAGACAGCTCCGGCTTCCTCAAGGGCGCGGCCCAGGACATGCCCATCCGGATCGTGACCGGCCTCCAGTCGGCGACCACCAAGACCGACCCCACCGACGGACTCCTGGTCAAGAAGGACAGCGAGATCGAGTCCTTCAAGGATTTGGAGGGCAAGACCGTCGGGATCTCGGCGCTCGGCGGCACCATCCAGTTCATCTGCGAGTATCTGGTCCAGAAGGCCGGCGGCGACCCGAGCAGGGTCAAGTTCGTCGCCCTGCCGACGACTTCGCTCACCGACGCGGCCACCTCCGGCAAGACCGACGCCGTCTTCTCCTTCGGCCCCTTCTACTTCGCGGGCAAGGACAGCGGGCTGCGCTCCATCGGCAACGGTATGAACGACGTGCCCGGCATGGTCCAGGGACTGCTCTTCTCCAGCCAGGAGTACCTCGCCAAGAACGCCGACACCGCGAAGAGGTTCATCGACGCCGTCGCCAAGGCCATCACCTACGCCAACGCGCACCACGACGCCGTCAAGGCCATCGACAAGAAGTACACCCAGGTCCCGGCCGACTTCATCGACAAGCACGACACCAACTACTACGACAAGAGCCTCAACACCACGGTGATGCGCACGGTCATCACCAAGATGCACGAGTTCGACCTGCTCGACACCGAGCCCAAGGACGACGCCCTCTACTGGGACCAGGCGCCCACCACCACCGGGGAGTAGGGATGGCCAAGGTCCGACTGCTCCAACTCGGCGCCCTGGTCGCCGTGTTGCTGCTGTGGGCGCTGATCGCCGCGGCGGGCGTGGTCAGTTCGACCGCGCTCCCGGGGCCGGGCGCCGTGGCCGCCGCCCTCGGGGACCTGCTCGGCAGCGGCACCTTCTGGCAGGCGCTCGGGGAGACCCTGCGCGGCGCGGTCACCGGACTGCTCGTCGGGATCGCCGTCGGCATCCCGGTGGGCCTGGTGACCGGGGTGTACGCGGCGGCCGAGGAGTCCTCCCGGCTGCTGACGGAGATGCTGCGCTCCTTCCCGGTGATCGCCCTGCTGCCGGTGTTCCTGCTGGTCCTCGGCTCGACACCGGGCATGAAGGCGACCGTCGTCTTCATCGCCTGTGTCTTCCCCGTCCTGCTCCAGGCCCAGTACGGCGCCCGGGCCGTGACCCCCGCGGTCCACGAGACCGTGCGCGGCTACCGCGTCCCGCGTCTGCTCCGCTTCCGCCGGGTGATCCTGCCCGGCGCGGTGCCCTCGATCATGACAGGCCTCAGGCTCGCCGCGACCACCTCGGTCCTGGTGTCGATCGGCGTCGAGGTGCTCACCACGCTCCCCGGCATGGGCCACATGATCATGGAGTCGCAGCAGGCCGGCGCCTCGGCACGGGCGTACGCCTACATCTTCGCCGCGGGGGCGATCGGCTACTCGATCACCCTGCTCGCGCAGTTCGCCGAGCACCGGCTGCTGCGCTGGCGTCCGCCCGCGCACATGGGAGGGGAGTAGCCCATGCCGTGGAAACCGGTCCTGCGTCAACTGTGGCTGCCCGCCCTGGTGTTCGTCGCCCTCCTCGCCGCGACGGCCGACAGTACGAGCTTCTACTTCCCGCCCCTCACCGAGGTGTTGAGCACCCTGTGGGACGAACTCCTGCACGGCGGACTCGTCGAGGACCTGCTGTTCAGCCTGCGCAACATCCTGGCCGGCCTCGCCCTCGCCACGGTGGTCGGCGTGGGCGCCGGGCTCGTCATCGGCGAGGTCCGCGTCCTGCGCCTGGCCACCGGCCCGCTCCTCGACTTCGCCCGCGCCACCCCGACCGTCGGCTTCGTGCCGGTCATCATCCTCACCCTGGGCATCGGCTCCGGACCCAAGGTCTTCCTGATCTTCCTGGGCTCGGTGTGGCCGATCCTCCTCAACACCATCAGCGGCGTCCAGGCCATCGGCCCGGCCGTGCACGAGACCGCGCACAGCTACCGCGTCCCGCGCCTGCTCCGGTTCCGCCGGGTGATCCTGCCCGGCGCCCTGCCGCAGATCCTCGCCGGCATCCGGGTCGCCCTGTCCATCGCCGTCGTCCTCATGGTCGTCAGCGAGATCTACGGCTCGCCCGTGGGGCTCGGCAACTTCATCCTGCAGAGCGGATCGAGCTTCCACGTCGCCGAGACCTGGGCCGGCACCCTCCTCATCGGCATCGTCGGCTACGGCCTGAGCGTGCTGCTCCTGCTCGTGGAGCACCGCCTGCTGGGCTGGTACCACCAGCGCGCGCCCCGCGTGCGCTCGCCCCGGCCGGTCCCCACCCCGAGCACCGAGAGCGCCAAGAGCAACGGAGTCGTCGTATGACACGCGGATCGAGCCTGCACGTCGAGGACCTCTCCATGAGCTTCGGAGAGCACCACGTGCTCGGCGGAGTGTCCCTGCGGGTGGATCCGGGGGAGTCCGTGTGCCTCGTCGGCCCGTCCGGCGCGGGCAAGACGACCCTGCTCCGCTGCCTGGCCGGACTGACCCCGCCCACCGGCGGCCGGGTCCGCTACGGCGACCGGCCGCTCACCGAGCCCCACGCGGACATCGCCGTCGTCTCCCAGGACTACCGCGGCTCCCTGCTGCCGTGGATGCGCGTGTGGGACAACGTCGCCTTCCCGCTCCAGGGCCGGGGCGTGAAGAAGGCCGTCCGCAAGGCGCGGGCTCTGGAGTGCCTGGCGGCGGTCGGCCTCCCGGACGTCGGCGAGAAGTACCCCTGGCAGCTCTCCGGCGGTATGCAGCAGCGGGTGGCCATCGCACGCGGTCTCGCCTACGACGCTCCCGTGCTGCTCATGGACGAGCCGTTCGGGTCGGTCGACGCCCAGTCCCGCTTCGACCTGGAGGACCTCACCCTGCAACTGCGGCGGCAGCTCGGCATCACGGTGGTCGTGGTCACCCACGACATCGACGAGGCCGTCTACCTCGGCGACCGCGTGATCGTCCTCGGCGGGAAGCCCACCGCCGTCCTGGACACCCTCACCATCCCGCTCGGCACCGACCGCGACCAGCTCACCACCCGCGCCGACGCCCGCTTCGCCGAACTGCGCACCCGCGTCCTGGCGTTGATCCGCGGCGAGAAGGTTCCGACCCCACCGGAAGTGGCCCGCCAGTGACCGCGCGCCTCGACCACGTCGGCGTCTCCGTACCCGACCTGACGGTCGCGGTCGCCTGGTACCGCGAGGCCCTCGGCCTCACCGAGGAGCGCGCCTTCGCCGTCCCCGGCACCGATCTGCGCGGGGTGATGCTCCGTCACCACAGCGGCTACCGCGTCGAGTTGCTGCACCGGCCGCAGGCCGCACCCGGCCTGCTCGCCGACAGTCCGCTGGAGGCGGCGGGCACCCTCGGCTACGGCCACCTCTGCCTCGCGGTGGACACGGCCGACGAGGTCGACAGCGAGTTCGCCCGGCTCGTGGCCGCGGGCGCGGGCGTACGCATGAGCCCTCGGCCCGCACCACGTCCCGGCGGCCGGATGGCCTTCGTGTCGGACCCGTTCGGCAACCTCATCGAGCTGATCAACCGGTTCGACTGACAGTCCCCACCTCTTTCCCCCGGCTGACCGCCACCCCCCTCCGGCGGTCGGCCCTGCCCGAAAACCCACCGAGAACAAGGGAGTTCAGAGTGACACGGACCAGCAGGACAGGGCCCGACTTCACCTACCGGGCCCGCCCCCGCGCCCTGCTCGTGGCGGTGGCCGCCGCCATGGCGCCCACGCTCGTCGCCCCCGCGAGCGCGCACGCCGCCACCGCCAAGGCCGGCAAGCGGATCACCGTCGGCGCCGGGGAGACCCTGGAGCTGACCGAGACCACCACCGCGACCCGGCTCACCATCGCCGAGGGCGGCGCCATCACCGTCCCCGACGGCTACAGCCTCTCGTTGACGGTCAACGGCGTCGAGACCGGCAGCGACCTCGCCGCGCTCACCGACGGCTCCGGCGGCGTGGCCACCGCGATCGCCGCCGGCACCTACCGCGGCAAGATCGTCCTGACCGTCGCCGAGGCCAACGACCTGGCCTACTCCACCCTCACCTTCCCCTTCCGCCAGGCCATCTACGTCGACGCCGACGGGGTCGACGAGTCCAAGTCCGTGCCCTCGGACGTCCTCGGCGGCACCGTCACCGACACCGGCGCCACCGGCATCACGCTGGCCTCCAACGGCGAGGCGTTCAACGGCGTCTACGTCACCGGCGGCGGCAGCTACACCCTCACCGACCCGACCATCGCCTTCGACGGCAACGGCCGCTGCGACTTCATCGGGTACGGCGCCTCCGTCGTCGGCACCGGCGCGGACACCACGCTCGTCCTGGACGGCGCGAACATCAGCAACGTCGGCGTGGTCCGCACCGCCGTCATCGCCGACGCCACCGCCAACGTCGTCGTCAAGAACTCCACCCTGCACTGCGCCGACGGCGTCGTCCCCGACGAGTACCCGGCGGCCGGCACCGGCGACACCCGCTACATGATCACCGTGCCGTGGATGCTCGGCCTCTCGGGCAACGTCCGCACCACCAACCTGCTCGGCGCGAGCACCAAGGCGTCGTACATCAACTCCACTATCTCCTCCGAGAAGTGGGGCGCCCTCTCGGTCGACGGCGGCAGCTACTGCACCCTGACGGCGATCAACTCCACGATCGCCAACACCGGTGGCCAGGGCTACGGTTCGTACGCCATCGGCAACGTCACCGAGCACTTCCTCGGCTGCACCTTCGACGTCGGCGACTACGCCCTCATCCACTGGGGCGCCTCCGCCCACTACGGCGACAGCACGAAGGACGCGGTCGCCGCCCTCAACGACTCGCTCGACATCGGCCTCACCAGCGCCGAGTTGAGCGCCCTGCCCGTCAAGTCGACCACCGTCGACTCCGGCCGCTTCATGGTCCTGTGGTACGCGACGGGCTCCGTCACCATCGACGGCGGCACCCAGGTCACCACCGGCGAGACCGCCTTCGTGGCCAAGGCCGTCGCGGGTTCCGTCACCGTCGACGGGTCCGACGGCGCCACGATCAACCCCGGCAACGGCGTCGTCTTCCAGCTGATGGACACCGACCGACCGAGCAGTGTCAGCGTGTCCGGCCAGCCCTGGTCCTCGGAGACCATCGGCACCTACACCGAGCCCACCGGCTCCCCGGCCAAGTCGTCCAGCTGGACCACCACCGGCTCCCAGTCGACCGACGCCAAGGGCACCTTCACCGACATCGACCTGACCGGCGACTTCTACAACTCGGTCCGGGGCGGCGGCAACGCGAGCCTCCAGGGGCAGAACCTCACGCTGTCCTTCACCCGCTCCACCGTCGAGGGCGTCATCTCCGCGAGCACCGCCGAGCACAGCGTCTCGACCATCACCAAGGACGAGTACCGCGAGATCAGCGAGGTCACCAACACGCCGAGCGCGGTGGTCAACAACGGCGTCCTCGTGACCCTCGGCACCGGATCGACCTGGACCGTCACCGGCACCTCGTACCTCAGCTCCCTGACCCTGGCCTCCGACGCGGCGGTCACGGCACCCTCGGGGAAGACCGTGTCGCTGACGGTCGACGGCACCGCCACGGCCATCGAAGCGGGGAAGACGTACACGGGGGCGCTCACCCTCACGGTGGCCTGACCCAGCCCGCACCACAGAGGTCCGGCCCCCGGGGAAAGATGCGAACCGATTCCCGGGGGCCGGGCCCCGACCGTAAGCCAAAGCCGCCATTGTGTCGACACTTTGAGGGAGATCTCATGAAACTGGTGACGTTCGACGAGGGGCTGGTCGGCCGGCTCGACGCGGACACCGTCGTCGAACTCGACGTCCCCTCCACCCGCGCCTACTTCGAGCGCGAGGGCCAAGTCGGCGAAACGGGACGGACGTTCGCGCTCGCCGACGTCACCCTGCGCGCCCCCGTCACACCGAAGAAGTTCTTCCACACCGCCGGCAACTTCCGTGAGCACCACGAGGACCTGGTCCGCGTCGACTGGTCGCACCCCGTGAACAAGGGCATCGTCTTCTTCCAGAACGTCGACGCGATCATCGGCCCCGACCAGCCGATCGTGTATCCGGCCAACCTCACCCAGGAACTGGACTACGAGCTCGAACTCGCCATCGTCATCGGCAAACCCGGGCGCTTCTTCTCCGCCGAGCAGGCCGTCGAGCACATCGCCGGCTACGTCGTCTTCAACGACATCACCGCCCGCGACATCCAGCGCAAGGAGATGGAGTCCGGAGTCTTCTCCTTCTCCAAGGCCATCGAGACCTTCTGCCCGATCGGCCCGTACATCGTCACCGCGGACGAGATCGACGACCCGCACGCCCTCGACATGGAACTCCGGGTCAACGGAGACGTCCGGCAGAAGTCCAACACCGCCCGGATGTCCGTCTCGATCCCCCAACTCGTCGCCTACCACTCCCCGCAGACCTACAGCGCGGGCGACCTCATCACCACCGGCACCATCGCCGGGGTCGCCGCGAGCACCGAGGACCCCTTTGCCAACTACCTCAAGCCGGGAGACGTCGTGGAGGCGGAGATCGAGGGACTCGGGGTGCTGCGCAACCCGGTCGTCTCCTGGCGGGACGCGTACGGCGAGGACGAACCGGCCGCGGAACAGTGGGTGTGAGGATGGCTTCGACCCTCTTCGTCGACGTCCAGGTCTTCGACGGAACTGGACAAGACCCGTTCCCTGCCCAGGTGTTGGTCGAGGGCAACCGCATCGCCGAGGTGGGCGACCGCATCCCCCGCGACCGGATCGCGGACGCCCAGGTGATCGACGGACGCGGCGGCACCCTGCTCCCCGGTCTCGTCGACGCCCACGCCCACCTCGGCTTCGGCTCCACCCTCGAGCACCTCTCGCGCCGCCGCGACGAGCCCGAGGAGGAGAAGGTGTTGCTCGTCGCCCACGCAGGCCGGGTCCTCCTCGACCACGGCATCACCAGCGCCTACTCGGGAGGCAACCGCCTGCCCCGTACGGAGACCGCCGCCCGCAAGGCCTTCGCCGAGGGCTGGATGCCCGGGCCGCGCCTGAAGGCCGCGTCCTGGGAGGGCAGCGCGGGCATGGTCGAGCCGGGGGTCTACGACTTCCCGGGCGTCGACGGCCGCGCCTCCGACCCGGACTCGGTGGCCCGCTTCGTCACCGGGATGGCCGAACTCGGTGTCGACATCGTCAAGTTGTCGCTCTCGGGGGAGAGCGCGGTGGTCCAAGGGACCTCCAGAATCGTCCAGTTCACCGACGACGAGGTGGCGGCCGCGTCGTTCATGGCCCAGAAGCACGGCGTCTGGCTCACCGCGCACGCCCATGCCGCCGAGTCCATCAAGATGGCCGTACGCCACGGCATCCGCGCCGTCTACCACTGCACCTTCGCCGACGAGGAGGCCCTCGACCTCCTCGAAGCAGCCCGCGACCGCCTCTTCGTGGCCCCCACCCCCGGCATCATCCACGCCAACCTGTACGAGGCGGGCAGCGAGCCCGAGCCGGGCATGGAGGTGGAGGCCACGGCGGCGGCCGTACGCCAGGTGGTCCCCGAACTCGCCCGGCGCGGCATCCGCGTGGTGCCCGGCGGCGACTACGGCTTCGCGTGGAACCCGGTCGGCCGAAACCTCCGCGACCTCGAACTCTTCGTCGACTGGTTCGGCTTCACCCCGGCCGACGCGCTGCGCGCTGCCACCCGGTACGGCGGCCAGATCATGGGCATGGAGGACGAACTCGGCCTGATCCGGCCGGGGTTCCTCGCCGATCTCGTCCTCGTCGACGGCGACCCGCTGGAGGAGATCCGCATCCTCCAGGACCGCCACCGGCTGACGGTGATCATGAAGGACGGCAAGCTCCACAAGGCGCCGGTGTGATCCGCGCGCGGACGGCGGCGGGACGGCTCGCCGGGGAGTGGGACGAGGGGGTCGCGGTGTTCCGGGGCGTCCCGTTCGCCGCACCGCCCGTCGGCGAGCTGCGCTGGCGGCCACCCCGGCCCGCCGCCCGCTGGGACGGTGAGCGACGCGCGTACGACTTCGGGCCCGCGCCCCTCCAGCCCCAGCCGCCGCGCGACTCGATCATGTACCACACCAACTTCGCCGACCGGCGGGCCCTGGTGATGAGCGAGGACTGCCTCTATCTGAACGTATGGACACCTGACCCGGCGCCCGCCGCAGGGCTGCCGGTGATGATCTGGATCCATGGCGGCGGCAACCGCTACGGCCATGGAGGCCAGGAAATACACGACGGCCTGGCTCTGGCCGCCCGGGGCCTGGCCGTCGTGACCCTCAACCACCGCCTCGGCGCCCTCGGCTTCCTCGCCCACCCGGAACTGGCCGCCGAGGACGACCTGGGCGCGTCCGGCAACTACGGGCTCCTCGACATCGTTGCCGCCCTCACCTGGGTGCGGGAGAACATCGCGGCCTTCGGCGGCAACCCCGACCGGGTGACCCTCGCCGGAAACTCCGCCGGAGCCGCCCACATCTGCCACCTCATGGCGTCCTCCGCGGCCCGGCCGCTCTTCCGCGCGGCTCTCGGCCAGAGCGCCTCCGGGGTCGGCCGCGCCGAAGGGCCGCTTCCCCCGCAGGAGGACGCGCAGAAGGAGGGGCTGCGATGGGCCGAGGGCTTCGGCGGCCGGTCCGTCGAGGGGCTACGGCGGCTCGACGGCGCGGAGTTGGTGCTGCGCGGCCACTTCGGACCCGTGGTGGACGGCCGCGTCCTGACCGAGCCCAGCGACGACGTCTTCGCCGCCGGCCGCCAGCACGCCGTACCGCTGCTGGTCGGCACCAACACCGACGAGGGCTCGGTGTACGCCACCCTGGACGCCGTACGCCGACTCCCGGTGGAACCCGGCACCGACGAGCTGTACCCCGTCCGTGACACCGACGAACTCCGCCTGACCGCAAGGCGGTTCACCGGCGAGAGCCGCTTCACCTACCCCGTCTGGCACTGGGCCACCGCCCACCGCGAGACCGCCCCCACCTGGATGTACCGCTTCACCCGCACCCCACCGCTCCCGCCCGACCTGGACCTCGCCCCGCCCAAGGACGGACTACGCGGATACGGCGTCCACCACACCGCCGAACTCCCTTATGCCTTGGACAACTTGGACCGCCGCCCATGGCCCTGGACCGAGACCGACCGTGACCTCGCCCGCACCATGGCGGACACCTGGGCGCGCTTCGTCACGACCGGCGACCCGAACGGCGGGGCGCTGCCGCGCTGGCCGACCTTCACCGGTGAGCAGGTCATGGTCTTCGGCGACCGGGTGGCGGCGGGACCCTTCGAACGCCTGGAAGCGATGCGGCTGTTGGCCCGCTCTAGCCGACCCCTGTGAAAGGAAACCCCTGAATGGCACGGCTCCCCGACACCGAAGGCACCGGCGAGATCGCCGAGCGGATCCGGGAACGGCGAGGCGGCGAGCTGCGCCCGCTCGACCGCATGCTCCTGCACAGCCCGCAGCTCGCCGACGGCTGGAACAGTCTGCTCGGGGCCATCCGCGGACGTATACAACTCGCGCCGGAGATCAGGGAGTTGGTGATCCTCCGGATCGCCGTCCTCAACCGCGCCCCCTACGAGTGGACCGCGCACGAATCCGATGCCCGGCGGGCCGGACTCGACGAGCACGTCCTCGACGAGGTGCGCCGGGAGAAACCCGCCCTCGACGCCCGTCAGGCGCGGGTCATCGCCTACACCGATGCGATGACCCGCGAGATCCAGGTGCCCGACGAGCTGTTCGACGCCCTGCGCGTGGACTTCACCGACGCCGAACTGGTGGAGCTGACGGCGACCGTGGCGGCGTACAACATGGTGTCCCGCTTTCTGGTCGCCCTGGACGTCTAGGAGGTGCGGTGCCGTCTGAGGAAGTGCAGCAGCAGCCGGTTCCAGGCGGCGGGCTGCTCCCAGTGCGGGTTGTGGCCCGCCTCGCGGACCACGTGCGTCTCCACGTCCCGCAGGTGCTCGGCGTTGAGCCGCATGACCGAGGGCGGGCTGTACAAGTCGGCGTCCCCGGTGATGAGTTGGACCGGCAGGATCAGCGTCTCCAGCGCGGACCAGGTGATCGTGTGCGCGAGGGACTGGGCGAAGGCGTCGGCCGTCCTGGCGCGGGAGTTGATCGCCAGCCAGGCGGCCACGCCGTCCCGGTCGCCACCGCGGTAGGAGGGCCCCAGCTCCCTGAAGTCGACCGGCAGGTCGCCGAACGGGTCGGGCTGGAGCACCGAGGTCAGCTCCTCGTACTCGGCGTCCATGATCCCCATGATGCTGCCCGAGACGGTGAGGCTGAGCAGCCGGTCCTCGTGCGCGAGCGCGTAGTCGATCGCGACCGGACCGCCCGCCGCCGAACCGGAGAGGTGGAAGCGGCCGAGGCCCAGGTGGTCGGCGAGCGTGTCGAGGTCGCCCGAGGCGGTGTCGGCCTGCGCCTTCGTGCCCGCCACCGAGCCGTACGCGCCCCGCCGCGAGTAGCCGATCACCCGCAGTCCGGCCGCCGCCAGCACCGGCTGCTGGTAGGGCCAGCTCTCCCCGCTGCCGGAACCGGGATGCAGCAGGACGACGGCCTCGCCGTCGCCGCCGGTGTCCCAGCACCACAGGCTGCCGCCGCCGGCGACCGGCACCTGGTACTCCGTGACCGGGACCTGCGCGGGCACCGGCACGGGCACCCACGGTGTCTCGGAGGCGGTGCCGGCCTCCGCCGTACGGGAGCCCGCCGCGAGCGCGGCCAGGGTCGTGCCCGCGACGAGGGCGCGTCTGGAGAGAGCGTGGTTCATGGGTTTCCATCCCTTCGCTAAAGGTTGTGCTCTGTCGACAGGAGGCAGGGGCGGCCGGCGTCGGTCCCGGGAGGGCAGTGAGATAGTGTCGACACCGTTGCGTGGGCTGTGCGCCCCCGACCAGGCAGGGAGAAGTGCCGCATGACCGATCAGGACACGCACCTCGTGCTGGAGCGCCTCCTGCGGCTGCGGGAGCGGCGCGAGCCGCTGGTCGCGCAGATCGCCGAGTGGGTGGGCGCCGGGATCATCGAGGGCCGGCTGGAGCCGGGCCAGGACCTCAACAGCGTCGATCTGTCCCACCGGTTCGACACCAGCCGTACGCCCGTCCGCGAGGCCCTGATGCTGCTGGAGCAGGAGGGCCTGGTCGAGATGAAGGCCCGCCGCAGGCCCCGGGTCGCCGCGCCCTCGCTCCAGGACATCCGGGACATCTACCAGGTCCGCAAGAACCTTCTGTCGATGCTCGCGGGCCTGCTGGTGGACCGGGCGAGCGACGAGGAGCTGGGCGAGCTGCGCACCCGGGTCGAGCGGATGCGGAAGCTGGCCGACGACGGTGACGTGGACGCGTACTTCTGGAGCCATGTGCTGCTCCAGGAACGGATGACCGAGATCGTCGGCAACCCCACCCTGAAGCAGATCCTCGACTCGCTGGCCCTGCGCACGCTGATGCTGCGCCATCTGAGCCTGACCCGCACCGGCCGCCTCGCCTACAGCATCGACGACCAGGAACGCCTCCTCCAGGCGTGCGAGGAACGGGACGGCGAGCTGGCGTCGGCGCTGATCGCGGGGGCGACGGTGCGTGCGCAGCGGGCGGTGGAGGAACAGCTGGAGCAGGACGCGGTGGCGAGGAAGCCGGTACGGCGGCGCCGGGCTGCCTCGTGAGAAGGCCTCGCCGCGAGGTCACTTCGCCATGACCCCGCCGTCGACCGGGAAGTTCCCCCCGGTCACCCACGTCGACTCGTCCGACGCCAGATAGACCGCGCACCAGGCGATGTCCTCCGGCCTGCCCACCCGCCCGAGGGGGATGCGGGCGAGGAGGGCGTCCCGGGCCGAACCCTCGTGGGCGCCCGCCGACTCGGTGGCCGGGGTGCGCACCATACCGGGCGCGATGGTGTTGGCCCGGATACCCAAGGGGCCGCCCTCCACGGCGAGTTGGCGGGTGAGCCCGAGCACCGCCGACTTGCCCGCGCAGTGCGCGACCATCCCGAAGGTGCCGCTGCCCCGAAAGGCGTTCACCGAGGCGAAGTTGACGATCGAGCCGCCCCCGGACGCCTCCAGGTGCGGCCACACCGCCTGCACGGGCAGGAAGACCACGTCGACCTCACCGCGCATCGTCGGCGTCCACTGCGCGTCGAAGTCCATCGAAGCTGCCGATGCCATGTGCGGGGCGATCGCCCCCGCCGTCACCAGGACGTCCACCCGCCCGTGCCGTCCGAACGCCTCGTCCGCGAACCGCCGGGCGTCCCCGGGTGACGTCATGTCGAGCGGCGCCAGCACCTCCACGGCGAGCCCCTTGTCCGCGGCCGCCTTACGGGTGCCCTCGGCGGCGGCCTCGTCGATGTCACAGCCGATCACCGTCGCCCCCTGCTCGGCGAAGAGCAGCGCGCAGCCCTGGCCGATCCCGGCGCCCGCGCCGGTGACGAGAGCGACTTTCCCGGAGAGCCTGCCGGTCACTTGGACCCCCTTGTCGAGGCAGTCGTACGCGACCGCGGCGCGGCTCGCCCTCCCTTCTTAGTGTCGACACTAGAGCCTGGTCAAGAGTCGTGAAGCTGTGAAAGGTGGGTTCTGTCGACAGTTGGCTCAGGTCTTGGGGAGCAGCTCGCTCAGGGCCGAGACCAGACGGCCGAGCGCGGGCTCCCTCTCCGGCTGGTCCGTGACGACGGTCCGGCCGCCGTAGGTGAGCGTGTACTGGAACATGTCCGCCGCCCCCGCGTGCATCGAGAACGAGGGCACGTCGTCGAGAGCCGGATCGCCGAGCAGCGTGCGCAGTTCCACGAACCGCTCCTCGCTGAGGCGGCGCACCACGGGCTCGCCCTTCTCGCTGGTGTACGCGGTGCCGGCGCCGTGCAGGATCACCGTCCGGTGGACGCCCGCGAAGCCGCCGGTGATCGTCATGGTCACCAGCTTCTGGTCGGGGCCGGTGACGGGGACGGGTGACGGAGCCGCCGTAGCGCCGGCGGCAGGGGCGGACGCCGACGGGGAGGTGGCCCTCGATGCCGACGCCGACGGCCACACCGACCGCGAAGGCGAGGCCGATGCCTGCGCCGACGTCGAGACCGTCCCGCTCGACCCCGGCAGCCAGGTCACGTCGTCCCCCGACCCGCACCCCGCAAGCCCCAGCGCCCCCAGCACGAGCATGGAAGCCGTACCTCTGCCCATCCCGCTGCCCCCTGTCCTTCGGTCCCCTCACCCGGACTGTCGGTGACATGCTGACAGCTCCCGGAGTGACTGAGGAGGCCCTGATGCCCGAGCAGCCGTCCGTTCTCGCCTCGCTCGTGTCCGCGCTGCGCAGCGGTTCGATCGAGATCGTCGACCTCACCTCGCCGCTGTCGTCCGCGACACCGGTGATCCAACTGCCGCCGGAGTTCGGCCAGACGGCGGTGTTCGCGCTGGAGGAGATCAGCCGCTACGACGACCGCGGACCGGCCTGGTACTGGAACAACTTCCGCAGCGGCGAGCACACCGGCACGCACTTCGACGCCCCCAACCACTGGGTGACCGGCCGGGACCTCGCCGACGTGGCCTCCGTGCCCGCCCAGCGGCTCATCGCCCCCGCCGCCGTACTGGACTTCACCGCCGAGGCCGCCAAGGACCCCGACTTCCTGGTGGAGGTGGAGCACGTCAAGGCGTGGGAGGTGCAGAACGGCCCGCTGCCGGACGGCGGTTGGCTGCTCCTGCGTACCGGCTGGGACGCCCGCTCGCACTCCCAGGAGGCGTTCCTCAACGCGGACGAGAACGGCCCGCACACCCCCGGCCTGTCACCGGAGTGCGCCCGCTGGGTGGCCGAGGAGTCGCCCGTGATCGGCCTCGGCGTGGAGACGGTCGGCACGGACGCCGGTCGCGGGCACTCCTTCGACCCGGCGTTCCCCTGCCACTCCTATCTGATGGGCAGCGACAAGTACGGCCTCACCCAGCTCCAGAACCTGGCCGCGCTGCCCGCGACCGGCAGCGTCGTCATCGCCGGACCGCTGCCCATCGTCGCGGGATCGGGCTCGCCCGCGCGTGTGCTCGCCCTGGTGGAGCGGTCGTGAAGGTCGCGGAGGCCGTCGGACGGGCGCTGTGCGCGGCCGGGATCGGCCAGGTCTTCGGGGTGGTGGGATCCGGCAACTTCCATCTGACCAACGCGATGGTCGCCGCCGGGGCCCGGTTCGTGGCCGCGCGTCACGAGGGCGGCGCGGCGACCATGGCCGACGCGTACACCCGCGTGAGCGGCTCCGTCGCCGCGCTCAGCGTCCACCAGGGGCCCGGCCTGACGAACGCGATGACGGGCATCGCCGAGGCCGCGAAGAGCCGTACACCTCTGGTCGTCCTGGCCGCCGAGGTCACTCGACCGACCTCCAACTTCTCTGTGGACCAAGAGGCGTTGGCCCGCGCGGTGGGCGCGGTCCCGATGCGCATCACCTCCGCCGAAGGTGCGGTGGCAGCGGCCTGCGACGCGGTACGACGGGCTCTGCACGAGCGACGTACGGTGCTCCTCAACGTCCCTCTGGAAGTACAGGAGTTGGACGTACCAGAAGGTGTCCTCGCGCAGGCCGCACCGCCCCCGCCGCGACCGGTGGTCGAGCCTGAAGCCGGGCAAGTGGTGCGTCTGACACAGGCGTTGGAGCGCGCCAGCCGTCCCGTCTTCGTCGCCGGCCGCGGCTCCCGCTCACCCGGAGCCAGGGACGCGCTGCAAGCCCTCGCCGAACGCCACGGCGCGCTCCTCGCCACCTCCGCCGTCGCCCGCGGCCTGTTCCACCGCAACCCCTGGTCGCTCGACGTCTCCGGCGGCTTCGCCTCCCCTCTGGCGGCCGAACTCATCGCCGCCGCCGACCTGATCGTCGGCTGGGGCTGCGCGCTGAACATGTGGACCATGCGACACGGCGCCCTGATCGGCGAGCACGCGACCGTCGTCCAGGTCGACGACGACCCGTCGGCCCTCGGCGCCCACCGCGCCATCGACCTCGGGGTGACCGGAGACGTCGAACTCACGGCGCGCCGCGCCCTGGAGGCCTCTTCAGGTGAACGGGAGGGCTGTCGGACCCCCGAGACCCAAGAGGCGATCGCTTCCCGCGTACGCCTGCGGGACGTGCCGTACGACGACACGAGCACCCGGGACCGGATCGACCCCCGCACGCTCAGCATCGCCCTCGACGACATCCTGCCCGCGGAACGGGTGATCGGCGTCGACTCGGGCAACTTCATGGGCTACCCGAGCACTTACCTGTCCGTGCCCGACCAGGACGGCTTCTGCTTCACCCAGGCGTTCCAGTCGATCGGCCTCGGTCTCGCCACCGCGATCGGCGCGGCCCTGGCCCGGCCCGACCGCCTGCCGGTGGCCGCCCTCGGCGACGGCGGCGCGCTGATGGGCGCGGCCGACCTCGACACCGTACGCAGGCTCGGGCTCCCGATGGTCGTCGTGGTCTACAACGACGAGGCGTACGGGGCGGAAGTGCACCACTTCGGACCCGCCGGGCATCCCCTGGACACCGTCCAGTTCCCGGAGACGGACATCGCCGCCGTGGCGAGGGGGTACGGCTTCGAGGCGGTCACCGTGCGGACACGAGCCGACCTGAAGGCCGTAGCGGATTGGGTGGGCGGTCCACGGTCCGCGCCCCTGCTCGTCGACGCCAAGGTGGTCCGGGACCGGGGCGCGTGGTGGCTGGAGGAGGCGTTCAAAGGACACTGAAGGGGCTGTTGGACCGACGGAAATCGAGAGGCGGAGGCGCTGCCGGGACTGCCAGGGTGAGAGGTCGACCCTCTTCCTGGGAGTACCCGTGAAACCAGCGCCCCGACTCACCCCGCTGCTCGACCAGTTCGACTTCGCGCGCGAACGCCTGACCGGCCGCCTGGCCGGCCCGGAGACCGACAGCGGTGACGGCAGCCCGACCAAGGTCGGACCGCTCACCGACGACGAGTACCTCTGGGAACCGGTACCGGGCAGCTGGTCGGTCCGGCGGCGCACCGACGCGCCGGCACCGCGGGCGACTCTCCTGTCCGGAACCGGCGACTGGGGACGGGACTTCGCGCCCTACCCGCACCCCGTGCCCCCTCCGTTCACGACCCTCGCCTGGCGCCTGAGCCACCTCAGCGAGATGCTCCTCCTGCGCGCCGACCACACCTCGGGCACCCACACCCTCACCCGGGACGACTACGTCATCAGCGGCGGCGCCGCCGACGCGCTCGCCGCCTTCGAAGAGGGCGCAACAGCTTGGCGCACCACGCTCGAGGGCACCACCGACACCGACCTCGACACCGTCGGCCGCTCCACCTACCCCCACGGCAGCGACCCCGAGGAGCCCTTCCTCGACATCGTCTGGTGGGTCAACCAGGAACTCCTCCACCACGGAGCCGAGATCGCCCTCCTGCGCGACCTGTACCGCGAGCGGCACCCCTGACACGGTCCCGGTGCGCGTGAGGCCAACGACTATGCTGACTACGGCATTTGTGGGCGAGGCCGGTGCGACGCACCGCAGAGGGACGGGGGAACCATGCAGATCACCGTTGCCGTGGAGGCGGCGGACGGCGACACCGTCGAGACGGACGCGCTGACCCGTGAGCTCCAGGAGGAGCTGCTGCTCCTCGACGCGGCCGAGTCCGTCGTACGGCCGGACGGGGACACCGCACCCGAGGGCGCCAAGAGCGGGACGGTCACCACGCTCGGAGTCCTCCTGGTCACCGGCGCGTTCTCGAAGCCCGCGCTCACCTCGCTGGTCGGCCTGGTGGGGGAGTGGCGGCAGCGGGCGCAGGCGCGCCGGGTCGAACTCACCGTGGGGGAGGACTCGTTGGTCGTCGAGGGCCTCTCGGCCGCCGATCAACGGAAACTGATCGAGGCGTGGCTCCAGCGGCGCTCCGACGACAACACCCCGCAGTCGTAGGCGCGTCGGAGGGACCGTGAGCCGCGTCGCCCTGCTCGTCGCCACCACCGACTACCTCGACTCCGGCCTGCGCCGCCTGCGTTCACCCGCGGCCGACGCCCGGCGCCTCGGCGCGCTCCTGGAGGACAAGGCGATCGGCTACTTCGACCGGGTCATCCCCCTGGTCAACGAGTCGAAGGCCGAGATCGAGGAGCACATCGAGCGCGTCCTGCGCGATCTCGGCCCCAACGACACCCTGTTGCTCTACGTCTCCTGCCACGGCATCCGGGACAAGCACGGCCGCCTCTTCTTCACCACCCTGCGCACCAAACGCGACCTGCCCGAGTCGACCGCGATCTCCGCGCGGTTCATCGAGGAGCAGATGAGCCGCTGCCGCTCCCGGCGCAAGGTCCTCCTCCTCGACTGCTGTTTCGGCGGCGCCTACGTCCAGGGCATGGCCCCCTTCGCGCCCGACGACGGCGAGTTGTCGGCGCAGGCGGCCGGCAAGGGCACGTATGTGATGACCGCCTCCGACGTCCTGGAGTTCGCCTTCGAGGGCGAGACGGTCAAGAGCCGCTCCGGGGAGTTCCATTCGGTGTTCACCGAGGCGGTCATCGACGGACTGAGCACCGGGCGGGCGGACGTCGACAACGACGGCGTGATCACCGCGAACGAACTCTTCCAGCACATCCAGCGCCACGTCCGCGAGAGCGGCGCCCCGCAGACGCCGACCGAGTTCCGCTCCGGCGTCCAGGGCAACATCCCCCTCGCCAAAGCCGCGTTGTGGCACCGCGGCCGCGGCGAGGAGGCCGACCCCTTCTCCGGCGACAGCCTCCCGCTCGGCGACCTGCTCCCCGCCCTCGCGATCAGTCCCGAACGCGGGCTGTGCGCACCGGACTGGCCGCCGAACGGCCAACTCACCGTCCCCCTGGGCCGGATGTACGACCCCGCCCAGGGTCTCCAGGAGACCCTGACCCTCGACCTGTCCGGCGGTGCACCCCACATCGGCGTCGTCGGCAGCCGCTGGAGCGGCAAGACCTCGGTCCTGCGCACCCTCGCCTGCTCGCTCGCCCTGACCCACACCCCCGAAGAGGTCCAGATCTACGGCCTGCACGGCGAACCCGACGGGATGACCCGCCTGGCCGCCCTGCCGCACGTCGGCATGGTCGCCGACTACTCCGGCGGCGAGGACGTACGCGAACTCGTCGAGGGCGTCATGGCCACCCTCAAGCGCCGCGAGCGGATCTGCGACGCGCTGCGCATCCGCTCCCCGAAGGCGTTCCGGCAGAAGCGGACCCAGAAGGCGCTGGAGGCCGAGTCCAACGGCGAGGTCTTCCTCCTCGTCGACTCCTGGCCGGACTTCGCCGCCCGCTACCCCGACGAGTCCCGGCAACTCCTGCGCGTCGCCCAGCAGGGCGTCTACTACGGCATCCATCTCGCCGTCTCCGCCGACCGCTGGCGGGACCTGCCCGAGGACCTCCTGCTGCACCTCGGCACCTGGGTCGAACTCGCCCTGGCCGACCCGCGCGAGTCGCGCATCGACAGCGACCTCGCGGGCGGCATCCCACCGGGACAGCCGGGCTTCGGGCTGACCCGGGGACGGCGGTACGTCCGGCTCGCGATGCCCGCCCTCGCACGCACCGGGACGACGTCGTACGGCGACGAGGGCGAGGAACTCGACGCGCTCCTCGGTAAGGTGACCGCCGCCTGGAACCTGCCCGGCGCGGGGCGGCTGAGCAGGTCCGGTGACGGCGAGGACAGCATCCCCCGTCTGCTCGATCTGCTGCCGCTGCCGGACAGTTGGGACACCGACCCCTCCTCGGCCTGGATCGCGCGCGGAGCCCAGCGGCTCACCCTGCCCGTGGGCGTCGACTCCGGCGGCTCGCCGGTCGTCCTGGACCTCAAGGAGGCCGCCCAGGGCGGCTGGGGCCCGCACGGCCTGTGCGTCGGCGCCACCGGCTCCGGCAAGTCGGAACTGCTGCGCACCCTCGTCCTCGGCCTCGCGGTCACGCACTCCCCGGAGACCGTCAACTTCGTCCTGGTGGACTTCAAGGGTGCCGCCACCTACGCGGAGATGACCCGGCTGCCGCACACCGCGGCCGTCATCACCGACCTCGCCTCCGACCTGTCCCTCGCCGACCGTCTGGGCGACGCGGTGCGCGGCGAACTCGTCCGGCGCCAGGAACTCCTGCGGGCCTCGGGCAACTACGCGAGCCACCAGGACTACGAACGGGCCCGCGCGGCGGGAGCACCGCTCGTCCCGCTGCCGACCCTGGTCCTGGTCGTCGACGAGTTCGCCGAACTGCTCGTCGCCCAGCCGAACTTCATCGACGTGCTCATCACCATCGGCCGCATCGGCCGCTCCCTCGGCATCCACATGCTGCTGTCCTCCCAGCGCCTGGAGGCGGAGCGGCTGCGTGGCCTGGACACCTACCTGTCGTACCGCATCGGTCTGCGCACCTTCTCGGCGGAGGAGTCACGGGCGGTCCTGGGCGTACCGGACGCCTACCAGTTGCCGTCGGCGCCCGGCTCCGGCTATCTGAAGTTCGACGTCGACCACATGGTCGGCTTCCGTGCCGCCTACGCCTCCGGCTGGGCCGGGAACGACCCACGCGCGGCCGACGCCGACTCGCCCATGGACCTGATCCTCAAGCGCCTGGAGAACCAGGGCCCTCCGGCCCACCAGATCTGGCTCCCGCCCCTGGACCAGCCCCCGCCGCTCGACGTACTGCTGCCCGGCCTGACCGTCGTCGAGGGCCGCGGCCTCACCGCGCCCGCATACCGCGGCATGGGCCGGCTGGTGGTGCCCCTGGGCGTGGTGGACAAGCCGTTCGAGCAGCGCCGGGACGTCCTGTGGTGCGACTTCGCCGGCGGCGCGGGCAACCTGCTCGTCACCGGCGCCCCGCAGTCCGGCAAGTCGACCCTGCTGCGCACCCTCGTGGCGTCCTTCGCCCTCACCCACACCCCGCAGGAAGTCCAGTTCTACGGGCTGGACTTCGGCGGCGGCGCGATGACCGCCGTGGCGGGGCTGCCGCACGTGGGCGGGGTGGCCACCCGGCTCGACGCGGAACAGGTCCGGCGCACCGTCGCCGAGGTCGCGGGCATCCTCGCCCAGCGCGAGGAGTACTTCCGGACCGCCGAGATCGCCTCGATCACCGAATACCGGCAGCGCCGGGCCCGCGGAGAGGCGACGGATCAGCCCTGGGGCGACGTCTTCCTCGTCGTCGACGGCTGGCGCGGCTTCCGGGAGGAGTACGAGGCCCTCGAACCGGTCGTCGCCGACCTTCTCCACCGCGGTCTCGGCTACGGCGTCCACGTCGTCCTGACCGCGAACCGTGCCGGAGAGGTGCGTCCCGCGATCCGCGACCAGATCGGGGCGACGCTCGAACTGCGGCTCGCCGACCCCGTGGAGTCGGAGGTGTCCCGGTCCGTGGCGCAGTACGTCCCGTCGGACGCTCCGGGCCGCGGACTGACCCCGGAGAAGCTGCACTTCATCGCGGCCGTGCCACGTGCCGACGGCGTCCACTCCGACGACGGCCTGGCGGAGGCCACGGCCGTCCTCGCCCGCGCCGTCGCCGACGCGGCACCGGGACCCGCGGCGCCCGCCGTGCGGATGCTGCCCCGCGAACTGCCGTCCGGCCGGCTGCCGTCCGGCAACAGCAAGCCGGAACTGGGCGTCGCCTTCGGCATCGACGAGGACACCCTGCGGCCGGTGTACGCCGACTTCGAGAAGGACCCGTTCTTCCTCGTCTACGGCGAGAGCGAGTCGGGCAAGAGCAACCTGCTCAGGCTGCTCGCGCAGCAGATCTGCGAGCGCTACACGCCCGAGGAGGCCCGCGTCCTCGTCGTCGACTACCGGCGCTCCCTCCTCGGTGCCGTCCCGGAGACCCATCTGGCCGCCTACACGGCCTCGGCCTCCGCGGTGCAGGCCCACACGCACGAACTCAAGTCCCTCCTGAGCTCCCGGATCCCGGCCCCCGACGTCTCGTCCGAGCAGCTGAGCAGGCGCAGTTGGTGGTCGGGACCCGTGATGTTCGTGATCGTCGACGACTACGACCTGATCGCCACGGCGAGCGGCAACCCGCTGGCGGCGCTCGCCGAGTACCTCCCGTTCGCCCGGGACACCGGCGTGCGCTTCCTCGTCGCCCGCAACTCCGGCGGGGCGGGCCGTGCGTCCTTCGAGCCGTTCCTCCAGCGGATGAAGGAACTGGGCCCGCAGGGCGTGATCCTCTCCGGCGACCCCGTCGAGGGCGCGCTCCTCGGCGACGCGCGGCCCCGGCCCCTGCCACCGGGCCGGGGCCAGTTCGTCTCGCGACGGAGCCGCACCCTCCTGGTCCAGACGGGCCGGCTGCCCTCGACCCCTTAGACCTCCGGAGCGGGATACGTCGGGTACTCCACCCCCGACACATGCTGTACGACCCGGATGACCTGGCAGGAGTAGCCGAACTCGTTGTCGTACCAGAGGTAGAGGATCGCGTTGTCGCCGTCGACCCTGGTGGGGCCCGCGTCGATGATCGAGGCGTGCCGGGAGCCGATGAAGTCGCTGGAGACCGCGTCGGGCGCCGTGGTGAAGTCGATCTGGCGCTTGAGCGGCGAGGTCAGCGAGACGTCACGGAGGTAGTCCAGGACCTCTTCGCGGCTGGTCTCACGGCCGAGCCGCAGGCTCAGGATCGCGATGGAGACGTCCGGCACCGGCACGCGGATCGAGCTGCCGGTGATCGGCGCCTTGAGGTCGGGCAGCGCCTTGGCGACGGCGGAGGCGGCGCCCGTCTCCGTGATGACCATGTTCAGCGGCGCCGAACGGCCCCGGCGGTCGGCCTTGTGGTAGTTGTCCAGCAGGTTCTGGTCGTTGGTGAAGGAGTGGACCGTCTCCACATGGCCGCGCAGCACGCCGTACTCGTCGGCCATCGCCTTCAGCGGCGGCACGATCGCGTTGGTGGTGCAGGAGGCGCAGGACAGGACCTGCTCGTCCGGCTTGATGGTGTCGTGGTTGACGCCGTGCACGATGTTCGGGACGTCACCCTTGCCCGGCGCGGTCAGCACGACCTTGTCGACACCGGGCCGCAGATGCTGCGAAAGGCCCTCCCGGTCACGCCACTTGCCGGTGTTGTCGATCAGGATGGCGTTGCTGATGCCGTACGCCGTGTAGTCGATCTCCGACGGGTCGTTCGCGTGGATCACCTTGATCGTGTTGCCGTTGGCGATGATCGTGCCCTCGGCCTCGTCGACGGTGATCGTGCCCTGGAACTGTCCGTGGATGGAGTCCCGGCGCAGCAGCGAGGCCCGCTTCACGATGTCCTGGTCGCCGCCCCCACGGACGACGATCGCGCGCAGCCGCAGCCCGTTTCCGGACCCGGCCTTCTCGATCAGCAGCCGCGCCACCAGGCGGCCGATCCGGCCGAAGCCGTAGAGGACGACGTCACGGCCGGCGCCCCGCTCGATCTTGTTGGCGCCGGTGGCCCCGGCGACGGCGTCGGCGGTGAACTCCTCGACCGACAGGCTGCGGTCGTCCGTGCGGTACGTCGCCGCCAGCATGCCGATGTCGATCTGGGAGGGGCCCAGGTCGAGCGTGGTGAGCGCCTGGAGGAAGGGCAGCGTGTCGGTGACGGACAGCTCCTCGCCGGCGATCTGCCGGGCGAACCGGTGGGTCTTGAGAATGCTGACCACCGACTTGTTCACCAGGGAGCGGCTGTGCAGCAGGACGGTGACGTCCCGCTCGCGGTGCAGCTTCCCGATCATCGGGATCATCGATTCCGCGATCTCCTCGCGGTTCTTCCAGTCGGTGAACGAGTCGCCCTTGACAGTCACAGAATTCTCTTTCGAGCTAGACGGCGCTCATATGCTAACCCCCCGATGTTTTGATCGATCGTCGGGGTGGCGCACCTCACTGCCCCACGATCCGGGGCGGTGTGATGCCGGGGACCGGCCGCAGCAGCGCCGGATGCGCGTCCGCGACCCGCTCCCGGGTGAACGCGTGCACGATCCGGCGGGCCAGCAGCGGATCCGCCGGCAGCGCGTGCGAGGCGAACCAGCGGGCCGCCGACGGGTCGGGGGAGGGGTCCACGAACTCCGCGCCCGCGTAGTCGTCCAGCGGCGGGTCGTAGAGGTAGCCGGAGACCACGTCGTAGCGCACCAGCCGCTGGACGAGCGCGTCCCGGTCGTGGACGAGGAGGGGGACCCGGAAGAGGGCGAGCGGTCCGTCGTGCGCCGTACGGTCGCGCAGCGCGGGCGAGGCCCAGGGCGTGCCCGCCAGCAGGGTGACCCCGGCCCGGCGCCGGGCCAGGTCGTCGTCCAGCCCCGCGAGCCGCAGCCCCAGCTGCCCGCGGACCAGCACGCCGTGCCGTGAGCGGTAGCCGTGCAGATCGACGCGGACCCACGGGTCGTACGCCGTGAGGCTCGGCGCCTCCCGGGCGGAGGCGGTGAGCCGGGGTGCCCGCAGGTCCATGCGGAAGGCGTCGCGCTCCATCAGGCCGAGCCGCTCCATCGTGCGCCACACCGGGCGCACCAGGTGCAGCGCGCGCACCGAGGAGCGGGCCAGCGGACGCAGGGTCGTCGCCAGGTCCTGGCGCAGCCGGCCCGGGGTCAGCAGGTCGTCCCGCAGCAGCTCCAGTTCCCTCCGGGCGCGGGCGTCCTCGACGGCGAGGAAACCGCCCGCCATCCCCGCCACATGCTTGGAGAGGCTGAACGCGGCCGCCTTGCCGAAGGTGCCGACCGGCTGCCCGTCCACATGGCTGCCGATCGCGTGCGCCGCGTCCTCGAACAGCGGGATCCCCAACTGGTCGCACCGGCGCCGCAGTTCGACCACCCGGTCCGGCACGCCGTACAGATTGGTGGTCAGCACGGCGTCCACGCCGCGCCAGGTCGCCTCCGGTACGGCGACCGGGTCGATGTTGCCGTCCCACGCGGAGACCGGGGCCGCCACGGGGCGCAGCCCGGCCGCGAGGACCACGAACAGGATCACGTCGTCGTTCACCGGCGACATCAGCACCCGCGCGCCCGGCCGGCACCAGCGCCGCAGCGCGAGGTACAGGGCGAGGCGGGCCGAGGGCGTGTAGACGCACTCGCGTCCCAGTCGCCGGGTCATCGTCGCTGCCAGCCGCGAGCCGTACGGCATCGGCACCCCTTGGGTGGAAGGGCCTTGGGAAGGCCGTAGCAGAAGGAGCCATGACGGCACGGCGACCCGCGCGGCCCCCTCGCGGGGCGGGAGGGCCTGGCGAACGCCGTGCGGGAGGGACCTGAAGCGCGCGGGAGAGGCGCTGCTCCTGCGGGGACGCCCCCGCACGGGAGTGCCCTGCAGCGTGCCCCCTACGGGAGACCCCGTGCCTACGGGAGTCCCCTGCCCCGCGACCCGCTCAGCTCGCCAGCGGCCCCGCTCTGTCGGAGTCGGAGTCCGAGCGGTGTCCGTCCGGCCTGCCCGGCTGCGTCCGGCTCGACGTGCGCAGCGTGCCCACCGTCTTCAGCAGGCGGTCGGCCGGCTCGCGCAGCGCCGGGTGGGCGTTGACCGTGTTGCGCAGGCCGCGCACCGGGCGGCGCCACAGCCGGTGCGCCGCCGACACCGGATGCGGACGGGTCGCGAAGCCCTCGCAGACCCGCAGCTCACGGGTCTTGAGCCAGTCCTTCCACTCCTTGTCGCCACGCCCCATGTCCATGACGCGGATGCCGTCCCGGCCCGCGGCCTCGGCCATCCGCAGATGCATGATCAACCCGGGGGAGTAGTAGCGCAGTTCGGGGTCGTAGGCAGTGAACCACGGCGCGAACACCGTGCGCGAGCGCGGGCCGAAGTGCGCGGCCACCGGGCGGTCGCCCGCGTACACCACCGACAGGACGCCGGTGAAATGCTCCTCGCGGACCTCGAACAGGTCCTCCACCAGATCCACGATCCACGGCCGGGCGAAACGATCCATCCGGCCCGTCCTGCGGTACTGGGCGGACTTCCAGCGCATGAGCGTGCGCAGCGCCGCCGGATCCCGCTCGTCGAACACGAAGCGCATCTCGCCGAGGTCGCGGGCGAGCCGGCGCTCCTTCTTCAGCGTGGTCTTGGCGAGCCCCGGGTAGGCGCCGCGCAGCCACTGGGGGTAGTCGTCGCTGCCGACCTTGAGGTCGATCACCGGGGAGGCGAACGACCCGGTCATATAAGGGGCGAAGGGCTGCTGCCCCTCGACGAGGTGGTCGAACTCGAACACCGAGAGCCGGCAGGCCCGCAGCAGGGCCCGGGTGTCCCAGGTGACACCGGGGCGGTGCACCAGGGCCTGGCAGTCGCTGAGCCCGAGCCCCACCGCCCGGCCGACACCGACGGCGTTGCGCTCGTACGGCAGGAAGCCGACCGGCTCGCCGCGCTGGTGCAGGACCGCCACGCGCACGCCGCCGCGGTGCCGGTCGACGCCGGCCGTGAACTCCGGGGCCAGGAACGGGTTGGCGTAGTCCGGCGACGCGTCCATCGCCTCGTGCCAGGCCTTGTGGTGCGAGGTGCTGAGCTCGTCGGGTCTGTGGATGGTGATGTCCGTGTCACTGCTCATGGATCGCATGGGCGACCGCTCCCCCCAAATCCCCCCACGACGCGCTGTCCGCGTCCCGCCGAACGAAGTGTCGGCAAGGATCAAACGTCGCGAAACAGTACGCATGCTGTCAAGGGTGTCTGCCGTAACGTAAGAACGCGTATCGCTTACCCCTGGTTCCCGCCGCCACTCACGGCAGCAGCCGTCGCTCCTTGGCGACCGCCACCGCACCGGCCCGGGTCTCGACGCCCAACTTGCCGTAGATCCGCCCGAGATGGGTCTTCACCGTCGCCTCGCTGATGAACAGGGCGCGGGCGATCTCCCGGTTGCCGAGGCCCCGGGCGAGCTGCGCGAGGATCTCCTGCTCGCGTCCGGACAGGGCGGGGCGCGGGCTGCGCAGCCGGGTCAGCAGCCGGTCGGCCACGGGACGGGAGAGCGCGGTACGGCCGGAGGCGGCGTCCCGGATCGCCGCGAACAGCTCCTCGGGCTGCTCGGCCTTCAGGAGATAGCCGGTGGCGCCCGCCTCGATGGCCCGGGTGATGTCGGCGTCGGTGTCGAACATGGTGAGCACGAGCACCCGCGGACCGCCCTCGGGCCCCGACGTCAGCTGCCGGGTGGCCGTCACCCCGTCCATTCCGCCGTCGAGTTGGAGATCCATCAGGACGACGTCGGGCGCGAGGCGCGCGGCCATGGCGACCGCCTCCTCGCCGGTCGCCGCCTCGCCGACCACGTCGATGCCCGCGGCACTGGAGAGCAGGGCCCGCAGCCCGGCACGGACGACGGCGTGGTCGTCGCAGAGCAGGATGCGCACAGCGGATGCGGTCACAGGGCGGCCTCCTCGACCGCGCGCAGGGGCACGGCCACCGAGACTACGGTGCCCTCACCCGGCACCGACTCCACACCGAGCGTCCCCCCGCACTGCCCCGCCCGGATCCGCATGGCGGGCAGACCGTGCCCCCGTTCCCCCGAAGACGCCTCACCCACCGTGAACCCCCGTCCGTTGTCCGCCACATGCATCGCGAACCCCCGCCCGTTGTCGGCCACGTCAAGCGACACCTGGTCGTCCAGCCAGGTCAGCGTCACCGCCGCCCGCGTCGCCGCCGCATGCTCCCGTACGTTGGCCAGCGCGCCCTGCGCGATCCGCAGCAGCGCCCCCGCGACCCGCTCCGGCAGCGGGCCCGGCTCCCCGTCGAGCCGGAACTCCACGGTCAGCCCCGGCCCGCTGTCCCGCGCGGCGAGCACCTCCAGCGCCTCCTCCAGCGAGCGTTCCGCGAGATCGGCCGGCGCCAGGTCGTGCACGAAACGCCGGGCCTCCGCGAGGCTGTGGGAGGTGATCTCGGCGGCCGCCCGCACATGCCCCCGGGCCGCGTCCGGATCCGCGTCCCACACCCGCTCGGTGGCCTGCAACAGCATCCGCTGGCTGGAGAGCCCCTGGGCGAGGGTGTCGTGGATCTCCGTGGCCAGCCGCTGCCGCTCCGCGAGCACCCCGGCCCGCCGCTCGGTGACGGCGAGTTCGTGCCGGGTGCGCACCAGATCCTCGATCAGCACGCGCTGCCGGGCCCCCTGCCGTTGCAGATGCACGAGTACGGCGGTGGCGACCGCGGCGACCGCGGGCGGGGCCACGATCATGTTCGGGTTGAGCGGCCCGTCGGCCACCCGTATCTCCGAGAGCACCACCAGCGCGGTGAGCACGGCCGCCGACGGGACCGCGATCCGCGGCGGCAGCGCGTGCAGCCCCGCGAAGAGCAGCGGCATCACACACCAGGTGGCGCTCGGCGCGAGGACGAGCAGCACGACCCAGACGGCGGTCACCGCGCCCAGCCAGCCCAGATGGCGTGCGGTGGGCGCGAGGCCCGGACGGGGCGGCGGGGCGAGGAAGTGCCCGAGGACGTAGAGCAGGCAGAACACGGCGAACAGCGCCGCCACCCACCCGGTGCGCACCCCGCCCTGGTCGCGGGAGAGGAAGCGGACGAACGAGGAGCCCAGGAGCAGGAAGAACGCCCCGTGCACGATCGCGCCCAGCCAGCGCTCCTCCGGATCGGTGTGGTTCATGCTCCGTGTCTAACGCGATCGACGCGCCGCCGCATCAACCGATCGGCTGACACGCCGGTCGGCCGAACCGCGCCCGGGCACGAGCCTGTTGGCCGAGCCGCACCCCCGGCCGCCGCACCGAGGCTGGGACCAGCGAAGACGTCCACAGGAAACAGGAAAGAGACCCCGGTGCCCACCAAGAACCTCACCGCCAACCGAGCCGCCCTCGGCCACCGCGTCGGCTACGCCCTGCGCCACCCCGACCGCGTCCCCCGCCATCTGGCCCGCGCCGCGCGTGACTTGTGGCTGCGCCGGCGCCACCCGGACCACGTCTCCTACTACCGGGCCGTGATGCGCTCCGACACCCGTGCCGACCCGGACGCGGCCGTCGGCAGCCGCAACCGCGAACGCTGGCTCGCGCTGGGGGCCCTGCAGTTCGACTACCTGCTCGGCCACGGCCTCAGCCCCGAGCACCGGATGCTGGAGATCGGCTGCGGCAACCTGCGCGGCGGCTGGCGCTTCATCCGCCATCTGGAGCCCGGCCACTACTACGGCGTCGACATCTCGCCCGACATCCTCTTCGCCGCGCAGGGCACGCTCGTGGAGATGGGCCTGCAGAAGCGCCTGCCCGTCCTCACCCCCGTCCACGACCTGAAACTGGACTTCCTCCCGGACGCCCACTTCGACGTCGTCCACGCCCACAGCGTCTTCTCGCACTCACCGCTGTCCGTGATCGAGGAGTGCCTCGCCCATGTCGGCCGGGTCCTCGCCCCCGGCGGCTGGTTCGACTTCACCTTCGACCGCACGGAGGGCGAGGAACACCACGTCCTGCGAGAGGACTTCTACTACCGCACCGAGACCCTCCTGGCCCTCGCCCGACGGCATGGCCTGCGGGCCCGGTTCATGGACGACTGGGAGCAACTCCCGCACGGCCAGTCCAAGATCCGCGTCACGCACTGAGGGCCGTCACCTCCGCGTGTGCGCCTGCCCCTCGCCCAGCACCACCGCACTCGTCCGGTTGGTGCTCGCGTCCTCGATGCACCCCCGCAGCCGCATCACGTCGTGATCGGGCAGGGCGGGCCGGATCACCGCGCTGTAGACGCCGTCCTCCAGACGGCTCAGCGTGGCCCGGTCGTTCTGGGCGGCGGTGGAGCGGCGGCAGGTCTCCCAGAGGTCCTGTGCGGCCAGCCGCAGGGCCGTGTCGCCGCCGGCGGCGGTCGTCTCGACACGGAAGACCATGGTCGTGCCCGCCGCGTCGGGGGTCTCCTCGGCGCGGGTCTGGGTCGCGTCGGCCAGCGCCGTCCACAGCACCGGTACCAGGACCAGTCCGGCGACGGCCGCCCCGACACCCACCAGCGTGGTCCGGGTCCGGGCGGGCGGCACGGCCGGGCGGCCCTCCAAGGCCGTACGGCCGACCCTCGGTCCGAGCGGTGGCGCGGTGAGGGCGGCCAGGCGTCCGGCGAGTCGGCGTTCCGCGCCCGGCCGGGCGGTGGCGCCCGCCAGCTTCTGGAGGACCATTGCGATGCCGGACAGCGCGGCCCCGGCCGCCATCAGGACCGGCACGAACACGAACGTGTGCTGGGTGCCGTCCAGTTCCTGCATCTGGGCCGAACTCATCCAGCGGAACCGGTTCGGATGCGGTCCCCGGGTCTGCTGGAGCCGCTGGCGCACCTCCTCGACGCGGGCCTCGGACTGCTCCATCCGCTGCTCCAGCCGGGAGAACCGGGTGAGCAGGACGACGGTCGCGAGGAAGACCTCGACCACCAGCAGCAACACCCCGGACATCAGGGCACGTTGCCACTCCCAGCGGGTCAGGTAGAGCACCATGTAGTAGCCGGCGTAGGCGGCGGACAGTCCGCCGAAGGCATACCCGACGATTCTCACGCTCTTCATGCCGCCGACTCCTCTCCCTGCGTGTTCTCGGCGTTCTGCTGGGTCACCGCGCCGGTGGCGCCGTCGACCGTGAGCGCGACACCGCCCGGGAAGCGGTCCACCGCGCCCGGCACGCCGACCGCCGTCGGGACCTTGAACTCACGGGCCAGCACGGCGAGATGGGACAGCGCGCTGCCGGTCTCCGCGACCAGCCCGGCGAGTCCGGGCAGCACCGGCGCAAGAGCCGGGTCGAGCGAGCGCACCACCAGCACCGCGTGCTCGGGGCGTTCCCCGCGCCCGTCCCAGGCGATCCCGGTGCCGAAGCCGCCGCCGGCGCCCTGTCCGTCGCCCGAATTCCGTCGGCCGGGCGGGAGTTCGGCGACCGGCACCCCGTCGGCCAGCCGGAACGCGGCGGGCAGCGGATCGGCGTCCGGGGTGCGCGGCACCCGCTCGTGCAGATCCTCGGGCAGCACGCCCTCCTCGGTCGCCAGAACCAGTTCCTCCCAGCTGAGCAGCGCGAGCCGGGACAGCCCGGGCGCGCACTGGCCGGCGCGGAGCCGGACGGCCAGTTCGCGGACCATCCGGGCCTGCATCTCCTGCACCCACCGGATGCGCAGTCGCAGCCCCTCGCGCACCGGCAGCGCTCCCACGCCCCGGGGGAGCGCGGTCCAGCCGGTGTGGCCGGGCAGCGGAGCGGGGGCGCCGAGGGTCGGCGGCAGCAGGGCCATCAGGACCGGATGCCGGGCCAGCAGCTCCTCCTCGTCGAGCCCGCGGGAGCGGCCCTCGGCGAGCGCGGCGAGCGCCTCACCTGCTCCGGTGGCCCCCGAACCCGGGCCGAGCAGCGCGCCGGCCAGGGACTCCTGGGCGTGCAGTGAGGACAGCACCTCGCGCCCCCACGACACGGCGTCCAGCAGCTGTCCGCCGAGCAGTTGGCCGGTCTCCGGGATGTCGGCGAGAGCGCGGTCCACGTCCGCCATCAGGTCGGTCGCCAGCAGCGGCAGCGCGGAGGTGAGCCGTCCGATCCGCCAGGCGGCTCCGGCCCGGCGTGCCCCCGGCGCCGGGTTGATGAAGTCCAGGACCGGGTGCGCGGACGGCACCGCGCCCAGCAGCCGCAGATCGGCCGCGACCCGGCCGCCCACGGTGGTGACCACCGGCAGCTTGCGCAGCGTGCGGCGCGGGGCCGCGCCCGCGATGTCCAGGGCGAGGGTCAGACCGTGGGACATCGGTGTGACCCACAGGTCCTCCTCCAGCGGCTGGAGCACCCCGGGCAGTGTCTCGGCGACCGGGCCGGGGCCCAGCAGCCGGGCCCCGGGCGCGGGGCGGGCGGACATCGCGGTGATCGGGCGGGCCTGGAAGAGCCACAGCTTCCCGTCGGCGTCGAAGCCGAACTCCATGTCCTGCGGTCCGCCGAAGACCCGCTCGGTCCTCTTCGCGAGCGTCACCAACCGGGTGATGCGGCGGTGGGTCAGCAGCCGCTGTCCGGCCGGCTCGGCGGGCTCGGTGCGCACCAGCCGGGCGAAGCGCGTCAGCTGGTAGCGCACGCCCTGGGTGCTGCCGTCGACCGCGCTCACCAGCATGCGGTCGGTGCGGCCCGCGACCGGGTCCGCGGTGAACATCACACCGCCTACGGCCGCCCGCAGCATCGGCTGGACCAGGACCGCCATCCCGTCGTCCCCGGGCGCCTCCTCGGTGGGGCGCAGCGGCCGCACCCGCCGGGCCGAGTCCAGCACGGTCCGCACGGCGGCCGTGAAGGCCTCCCAGCCGCGCACGTCCAGCACGGAGTCGAAGCGGCCCGCCATCGAGGAGTCCTCGGTGTCCTCGTGCGCGGAGGAGGATCTGACGACGAGGGCCTCGGCCCCTGCGTCGAGCGCCCGCCAGGCGTCGCGTACGGCCTCCTCGCCTATGGCCGCCCCGGGCGCCCGGTCGGAGGGGACCAGGACGAAACCGGGCAGGACCGGCAGCCCGGCCACCGCCGAGCGGGCCAGGTTGGCGGCCTTGGCGCCGGTGACCGCGGGGTCCTGCGCCCGCTCGCTGTCGAGCGGCACCACGGCGAGTCTCGCCACGGTATGTCCCATGAGTTCCTCCTCGATGTCTGGGCTGAGAGCCGCACTCGCCGTCCCCTTTTGCTTGAGTTAGGCAAGCATATTGGAGTTACTTGAGTCAAGCAAATAAATTGCGTGCGTGTCGTGTTCACCGATATCGCGGCACGGGGTCTTGTTAGGACAATCGGCGGGGATCTAGGGTCGACCCCTGGAGGGCAAGCGCTTTCCCCGCACGTCAGCGTCCCCCTTTGCGGACGCCCGAGGAGGACCCGTATATGTCCCGTCCAGCCCGCCGCCGGGTCGCCGTCGTCGGCACCGGCGCCATCGTCAGCGGCAGCCACCTGCCCGCGCTCAGGGCCCACGCCGAGCGGGTCGAACTGGTCGCCGCCGTCGACGTGGACCAGGGCAGACTCGACGCCTTCCGCGACCTCGCGGGCGCGGAGGTCGCCGGGTTCACCTCGGTCGACGAGATGCTGGACGCCGTACGCCCCGACCTGGTCCTGATCGGCACCCCGCCCTCCCTGCACCGGGAGCAGACGGTGGCCGCGCTCAAGGCGGGCGCCTGGGTGCTGTGCGAGAAGCCGCAGACGCTGTCCCTCGCCGAGTACGACGAGATCGCCGCGGCCGAGGAGGCCTCCGGCGCCTACGCCTCCGTCGTCTTCCAGCATCGCTACGGCTCCGGCGCCGTCCACGCGCGCGAGCTGATCGCGAGCGGCGAGCTGGGCGCCCCCCGGGTCGCCCACTGCCAGACCACCTGGCACCGGGACGCCGCCTACTACGCCGTGCCGTGGCGCGGGACTTGGGCCAGCGAGGGCGGCGGCCCCACCATGGGCCACGGCATCCACCAGTACGACCTTCTCCTGGACCTGCTCGGCCCGTGGGCGGAGATCCGCGCCATGGCCGCCCGGCTGGTCCACGACACCGAGAGCGAGGACGTCTCCACCGCCCTCGTCCGGTTCGAGAACGGCGCCCTGGCCACCGTCGTCAACAGCGTGCTCTCACCCGACGAGGTGAGCCGCATCCGCATCGACTGCGCCGACGCGACCGTCGAACTCACCCATCTGTACGGCCACCGCAACGAGGACTGGGTCTACACCCCCGCCCCGCACGTGGCCGCCGACCGCGCCGAGGCCTGGCGCACGCCCCCCACCGACGTGCCCAGTTCGCACACCGCCCAGCTCGCGACGCTGCTCGACGCGTACGACAACGGTGTCAGGCCTCCCGGCAGCGGCACCGACGCCCGTGCGACCCTCGAGTTCGCCGCCGCCCTCTACAAGGCCGCGTTCACGGGCGCTCCCGTGCTCGCGGGCGAGATCGGGCCCGGCGACCCCTACTACCAGGCCATGCACGGCGACCACCCCCACTGGGCCCCCAAGGAGCGCGCATGAGCATCCGCGTCAGCCACGTCCACGGCGAGCACATCGCCGTCGAGGCGGCGAACGGCACGGAGATCCTCCGCTACGTCTACCGACCCGACCCCGAGGCCTTCGAGGCCAAGAAGCCCTACGCCCACCCGGTGCGCACCCTGGCCGGCCGCACGGTCACGGGTTACCGGCCCAACGACCACCGCTGGCACAAGGGCCTGCAGATGACGGCGAGTCATCTCTCCGGCCAGAACTTCTGGGGCGGCAACTGCTACATCCACGGTCAGGGCTATCTGCCGCTGCCCGAGCGCGTCGGTTCGATGCGGCACGACGGTTTCACCGCGTTCACGGCCTCCGCGTCCCGGCTGGACGTCACGGAGGCGCTGACCTGGGTGGAGAACGGCGGCGAGGAGTGGGCCCGTGAGGAGCGCGGCCTGGCCGTGCACTCGGTCGACGAGACGGCCGGCTCCTGGGCGCTCGACTGGTCGATCCGGCTGACCAACCTGCGGTCCGAGCCGCTGCGCTTCGGCTCGCCGACCACCGCGGGCCGTGAGATGGCGGGCTACACCGGCCTCCAGTGGCGCGGCCCGCGCGACTTCACCGGCGGCACGGTCGTCGCCCCGGACACCGACGCCGACGCGGACAAGCTGATGGGCAGCCAGAGCCCCTGGCTCGCCTTCACCACCGAGCACGACGACGTGGACGCCCACTCCACCCTCGTCTTCGCGCACGCCCCCGAGAACCTCGATCCGTCGCACGCGATCCACGAGTCGCACTGGTTCGTACGCTCCGAGCCCTTCCCGACGGTCGCGTTCTCCTGGGCGTTCTTCGAGGAGTTCGAGCTGGCGCCGGGGGAGTCCTTCGCCTACCGCTACCGGCTGGTGGTGGCCGACGGGGCCTGGGACGCGGAACGGGTGGGTGAGCACCTGGAGGGGCTGTCGTGGTGACCGAGCCCCCCATGGTGCCCAAGCCGGAGCTGCCCCACCCGCTGCCCGGCGCCGTCGGCCTCTCCCATCTGAGCGCCTACGACTGGGAGGCCGCCGACGGGGTCTGCGGCGGCAGCCCGCATCTGCACCTGGTGTGCACGGAGGCGTACGTCGTCACCGGCGGCCGGGGCGCGGTGCAGACGCTGAGCCCGGACGGCTACCGGGAGATCCCCCTGGAGCCGGGCTCGATCGCCTGGTTCACCCCGGGCACCGTGCACCGCATGGTGCAGGGCGGCGATCTGCGCATCACCGTGCTGATGCAGAACAGCGGTCTGCCCGAGGCCGGGGACGCCGTGTTCACCTTTCCGCCGGAGGTGCTCGCGGACCCATCGCGGTACGCCGAGGCCGCCCAACTCCCGCCCGGCACAGGGCCGGAGACGGCAGCGGCGGCCCGGCGGCGCCGGGACCTCGCCGTCGAGGGCTACCTCGGACTGCGCGCGGCCCTGGTCGCCGGTGACGTCGGCCCGTACCGGGAGTTCCAGCGGGCCGCCGCCCGGCTGATCCGGGAGAAGGTGCCGAACTGGCGGGAGTTGTGGCGGGCGGGCGCGCTTGCCACCGCCGAACGCACCGGCGCCCAGCTCGACGCCCTCGCGGCGGGCGAGCCGGCGTATCTCGACGAGGCGACCGCTCACGAGGCGGCGCCCACCCGGCTCGGCGGTTTCGGGATGTGCGGCCGCCGGGACGAGTACAACCTGCCGGGTACGACACTGCCGTACCGCGGCGAGTAACACCCTCTGCTCCAGGGGGAGTTCAAGGGGGGAGTTTCGAGGGGGGCCGTAGAAAGTCCGAGGAAGGGATGAGGTGACCTCGGCATGCCCGGACACAGGACAAAGGGGTTCTGCGCTTCGGCCGTCGCACTCGCGCTCTGCGCGCTGGCGGCCGGCTGCGGAGGATCCGGGGAGACGGTCGGCGGCGGCAAGGTCGTGCTGCGCTACACGTGGTGGGGCAACCCCGACCGCGCGGAACGCACCGAGCAGGCCGTCGCCCTGTTCGAGAAACAGCACCCGAACGTCCAGGTGCGGACGTCGTTCTCGGGGTACGACGCCTACAGGCAGAAGCTCGCCGTCCAGGCCTCGGGCGGTGACGCGCCCGACGTGATGCAGCTCGACTACCGCCAGATCGACCAATACGCCTCCGGTGGCGTGCTGTTGGACCTGGCGAAGCAGAAGGCCGCCCTGCGCACCTCCGAGATCGACCAGGGACTGCTCGCCACCGGCCGTGTGGACGGCGTCCAGTACGCCGTTCCGCAGGGCCGCGGCACTGAGACCGTCGTCTACGACGTGAAGGCGTGGAAGCAGTCCGGCGTACCGCTCCCGCGTGCGGCCTGGACCTGGTCCGAATGGGCCGACGCCATGCGGGAGTTGGCCGAGAAGACCGGGCGCCCCGGTGCCACCGACCCCGGCCAGAGCGAGGACGCCTTCGAGGTCTGGCTGCGCGGTCGCGGCAAGGCCCTCTACACCGCGGACGGCGAACTGGGCTTCACCGCGGACGACGTGACCGAGTGGTGGACCTTCACCGACCGGCTCCGGCGCGAGGGAGCCGTCTCCCCGGCCGAGCAGACCACCCAGCTCGACGGCTCCGTCGAGAACACCCCGCTGGGCCGCGGCAAGGCGACCGCCGACTTCAACTGGGACGCCCCCTCCAGCGGTTACCTCGCCCTGATCCCCACAGGCATCGCCCTCGCGCCCATGCCCTCCGGCTCCGACGGCACGCCCGGCCAGTACTTCAAGCCGTCGATGTTCCTCGGAGTCGGCGCCCACACCGCGCACGCGAAGGAGGCGGCACAGCTCGTCGACTTCCTGCTCAACGACGAGGACGCGGCGAAGATCCTCGGCGCCACGCGCGGCATCCCCGTCAACGAGACCATCCGCGTGCGGACCGCGCCGCTGCTCAAGGACTTCGACAAGACCGTCGCCCACTACCAGGCGTCCGTGGGAGGGAAGTTGAAGGACCCGCCGCAGGCCCCGCCCTCCGGCGACAACGCCCTCCAGAGCACCTTCCAGCGCGACTACGACCAGGTCTCCTACGAGCGCATGTCACCCCGCGAGGCGGCCGAGAACTACGTCACCGAGGCGAAGGCGGAGCTGAGGTCATGACCACCACCGCGATCCCGACGGGCGCGAAGCCCGCCACCGCCACCACCCCGAAGCGCCGCCCCAAACGCGAACGGCAGGGCGCCGCCTGGGTGTTCCTGTCCCCGTGGGTCCTCGGCGCGACCGTCCTCACCCTGCTGCCGATGGCCGTCTCGCTGTACCTGTCCTTCACCGACTACAACCTCTTCGACCCGCCCCACTGGGTGGGCCTGCGCAACTACACGCAGATGTTCACCGAGGACCCGCGGTACTGGCGCTCGGTCACCACGACCCTGCTGTACGTCGTCATAGCCGTGCCGACACAGCTGGCACTGGCCCTGGTCGTCGCGCTCGCCCTGAAGTCCATGAAGCGGGGCAAGGCCTTCTACCGGTCCGCGTTCTACGCCCCCTCGCTGCTCGGCGCCTCGATGTCCATCGCACTGGTCTGGCGGGCGATCTTCAACGACGGCGGTACCGTCGACCACCTCTTCGG
Organism: Streptomyces sp. NPDC047072; assembly: GCF_040643855.1. Taxonomy (NCBI): domain Bacteria; kingdom Bacillati; phylum Actinomycetota; class Actinomycetes; order Kitasatosporales; family Streptomycetaceae; genus Streptomyces; species Streptomyces sp. NPDC047072. The sequence continues at coordinate 64,524 of NZ_JBEYVC010000025.1, forward strand.
CACCGGCGGCTGGGTCAACAAGCCCGGTTGGGCGCTGCTCGCCGTGGCGCTGCTGACCGTCTGGCAGTTCGGGGCGCCGATGGTCATCTTCCTCGCCGGCCTGCAACAGATACCCACCGAGCTGTACGAGGCGGCGGCCGTCGACGGAGCGGGAAAGTGGCGGCAGTTCCTGTCGGTCACCGTCCCCATGCTGTCCCCGGTCCTCTTCTTCAACCTGGTCCTCCAGACCATCCAGGCCTTCCAGGTCTTCACCCCCGCCTTCGCGGTGAGCGCCGGCAAGGGCGGGCCCGCCGACTCCACCCTCGTCTACACGATGTACCTCTACGACCGGGGCTTCGTCGCCTCCCACATGGGCTACGCCTCCGCCATGGCCTGGGCGCTGCTCCTGGTCATCGGCATCGTCACGGCGGTGCTGTTCCGCACGTCCCGCTCCTGGGTCTTCTACGCGTCCGAGGGGGACCGATGACCGTCGTCTCAAGTGCCGCTGCCCGCAAGCCCGTTCGCTGGGGCCGGATAGCCCTCCACCTCGGCGCACTCGCCGCCCTGCTCGTCATGCTCTACCCGCTGGCCTGGCTGCTGGCCACCTCGCTCAAGCCCGCGAACGAGGTCATCGCCAGCCTCGACCTGCTGCCCAGCCATCTGGAGTGGTCCAACTACGAGACCGCCTTCGAGGGCGTGGGCGACGTCTCCATCTGGCGGCTGCTCTCCAACTCCCTGCTGATCGCGGGCGGCGCGGTCCTCGGCAACGTCATCAGCTGCTCGCTCGCCGCGTACGCGTTCGCGCGGCTGCGGTTCCGCTTCCGTGGCCCGCTGTTCGCCTTCATGATCGCCACGATCATGCTGCCGCACCACGCGATCCTGATCCCGCAGTACATCATCTTCAACAAGCTCGGCCTGGTGAACACCTACTGGCCGCTGATCCTGCCCAAGTTCCTCGCCACGGAGGCGTTCTTCGTCTTCCTCATCGTGCAGTTCATGCGCGGTCTGCCGCGTGAGCTGGAGGAGGCGGCCCGGATCGACGGCTGCGGCCCCTTCCGCAGCTTCTTCAGCGTGATCCTCCCGCTGACCCGGCCCGCGCTGATCACCACGGCGATCTTCACCTTCATCTGGACCTGGAACGACTTCTTCACCCAGCTCATCTACCTCTTCGACCCGGACAAGTTCACGCTCACCCTCGCCCTCAGGTCCTTCGTCGACGCCTCCAGCCAGTCCGCGTTCGGCCCGATGTTCGCCATGTCGGTGATCGCCCTGCTGCCGATCGTCCTGTTCTTCCTCGCCTTCCAGCGTTTCCTGGTGGAGGGCATGGCCAGCTCCGGACTGAAGGGATGACGGGCATGCGCACACGCGAACCCGGTGAGGTCTTCGGCCCCCGGATGACCCTGTTCGCCGACACCCTCAGCGTCGGCCTGGCAACCGCGCTGGTGTGCCTGCCCGTTGTGACGATCCCCGCCGCCCTGTCGACCGCGTGCGCGGTCCTGCGGGGCGCGGGGGAGGGACAACCGGCCACCGCTGGGCGGTACTTGGCGGTGCTACGACAACGCCTACGGCCCGGCGACCTGGCGGCGGGCGCGGTAGCCCTGCTGGGTGCGCTGCTGTTCCTGGCGGACCTGGCGCTGGCCGGTGCCGGACTGCCGGGAGCACCGGCATTCGCCGTGGTGGCCGCCGCCATCGGCACGGCCGCCCTCGTGGTGGGCCTCAGATCCTGCGCCCGCCCCGAGTCCCTCACCAATTGGCCTGCCGCCGTGCGAGAGGCATCCCGGGACGCGCTACAGGACATAGGGGGCAGCGCCCTGGTACTCCTCGCAGTCGCGACGGCAGCACTGTGCTCTTGGATGCTGGTCCCCCTGGCCTTCCTGGTCCCCGGCCCACTGGCACTGGCACTAACCGCTGTTGATGTCCGACAAGGCGCCGAATTCCGCTGAGGTTTTCTCCTGATGCCCGCGCCCCTGCCGAGCCGAAGGCTCGCCCAGGGGCGCGGGGAACTGCGCGACCAGCCACATATCACCCGCAGCCGCCCGCGAGGCAACCCTTACCGAGCTCCTGGGCGCACGGCCTGGAAAGAACGCAACCGCAGCGAGTTCCCCACCACGAACACCGACGAGAACGCCATCGCCGCCCCGGCCAGCATCGGATTGAGCAACCCCGCCGCCGCCAACGGCAACGCCGCCACGTTGTAGGCGAACGCCCAGAAGAGGTTGGACCGGATAGTGCCCAGGGTCCGCCGGGCCAACCGGATCGCGTCCGCCGCACCCCGCAGATCCCCGCGCACGAGCGTCAGATCCCCCGCCTCGATCGCCGCGTCCGTACCCGTACCCATGGCAAGCCCCAGGTCGGCCTGGGCGAGCGCGGCCGCGTCGTTGACACCGTCACCCACCATCGCCACCGAACGCCCCCCGCCCTGAAGCCGCTTGACGACGTCGACCTTGTCCTGTGGCAGCACCTCGGCGATCACGTCCCCGGCGGCGATGCCGACCTCGCGGGCGACGGACTCGGCCACCGCCCGGTTGTCCCCGGTCAGCAGGATCGGCCTGAGCCCGAGCCCCCGCAGCCGGGCGATCGCCTCCCTGCTGGTCTCCTTGACCGCGTCGGCGACCTCCAGCACCGCCCGAGCCTCGCCGTCCCAGGCGACCGCGACGACCGTACGGCCGGCCGACTCCGCCGTGGCCTTCAGGAGGAGCAGTTCCTCGGGCAGCTCGATCGCCCATTCGGCGAGCAGCTGTTGCCGCCCGACGAGCACCGCGTGCCCGTCTACGACACCCTGCACACCGAGCCCCGGGACGTTAGCGAAGTCTTCGGTCGCGGGCAGTGAGCCCAGCTTCTCCCGCGCCCCGTCCGCGACCGCACGGGCGACCGGATGCTCCGACGCGTGCTCCAAGGCGCCCGCCAGCCGCAGCACTTCGGCCTCGTCGGTGCCGTAGGCCGCGTGCACGGCCAGCAGGGTCATCCGGCCGGTGGTGACCGTGCCGGTCTTGTCGAGGACGACGGTGTCGACCTTCCGTGTGGACTCCAGGACCTCGGGACCCTTGATGAGGATGCCGAGTTGGGCGCCGCGTCCGGTGCCGACCAGCAGCGCGGTCGGGGTGGCGAGACCGAGGGCGCACGGGCAGGCGATGATCAGCACCGCGACGGCGGCGGTGAAGGCGGCGGCAGCGTCGGCGCCGTTGCCGAGCCAGAACCCGAGCGTGCCCAGCGCCAGCGCGATGACGATCGGCACGAAGACGGCGGAGATCCGGTCCGCGAGCCGCTGCGCGGCGGCCTTCCCGTTCTGCGCGTCCTCCACCAGCCGGGCCATCCGGGCCAGTTGGTTGTCCGCGCCGACCCGGGTCGCCTCGACGACGAGCCGCCCGCCCGCGTTGATCGTGGCACCGGTGACGGAGTCGCCCAGGACGACCTCCACCGGCACGGACTCACCGGTGAGCATGGAGGCGTCCACGGCCGAGGTCCCCTCCACGACCGTGCCGTCGGTGGCGATCTTCTCGCCGGGCCGTACGAGGAAACGGTCGCCGACCTTCAACTCCGCCACCGGCACGACCTGTTCGTGGCCGCCCTCGTGCAGCACGGTCACGTCCTTGGCGCCGAGCTCCAGCAGCGCCTTGAGCGCGGCGCCCGCCTTGCGCTTGGACCGGGCCTCGAAGTAGCGCCCGGCCAGGATGAACGCGGTGACACCGGCGGCGGCCTCCAGATAGAGGTTCCCGGTCCCGTCACCGCGGGCGATCGTCAGCTCGAAGGGGTGCTTCATGCCCGGCATGCCGGCCGTGCCGAAGAACAGCGCCCACAGCGACCAGCCGAACGCGGCCGTCGTGCCGACCGAGATCAGGGTGTCCATGGTCGCCGCGCCGTGCCGGGCGTTGACGAACGCGGCCTTGTGGAAGGGCCATCCGGCGTAGGTCACGACGGGCGCCGCGAGCGTCAGCGAGAGCCACTGCCAGTACTCGAACTGGAGCGCGGGGATCATCGCCATCGCGACGACCGGGACCGCCAGCACCACCGCGGTCACCAACCGCTCGCGCAGGGGCCGCAGTTCATCGGGTTCGGCGTCCCTGGCGTCGTCCGCGGCGGCGGGCTCCGGCGGGGCCGGTTCCCGCGCCGTGTACCCGGTCTTCTCGACGGTCGCTATCAGGTCCGGGACCGATACCCCCTCGGGGTGGCTGACCTTCGCCTTCTCGGTGGCGTAGTTGACGGTGGCCGTGACCCCGTCCATCCGGTTGAGCTTCTTCTCGATCCGCGCCGCGCACGAGGCGCAGGTCATGCCGCCGATGGAGAGTTCGGTGGTGGTCATCGCCGCTCCTCATGGATACCGGGAAGGGGTATGTTGGACTGTGATACCTGTATACCCCTGGTGGGTATCTGAAGCAAGCTGGACGGGCGGGTTGACTTTATACCCCCCGGGGGTACTGTGAAGTGCGTTGAGAACCCATTGCGGAGGTGCCGACCATGCACGCAGGACTGAAGATCACCGCGTTCGCCGCCGCGCTGGCCGCGACCTTCGGCACCGCCTACGGGGTGGGCCAGGGCGTCGGCCCGGTCGTCGAGGACAAGGCGCCGGTCCGTCACGACGCACACGCGGAGGAGAGCGACGGCCACTCCGGGCACGACGCGTCACCGCCCGCGGGCGGCCTCCAGATCTCCGAGAACGGCTACACCCTCGACCTCGAAACCCCGCGCATGACGGCCGGCCGCACCACCGCCCTCCGCTTCGCCGTCCGGGACGCCGAGGGCCGCGCGGTCACCGCGTACCGCCGGGAGCACGAGAAGGAACTCCACCTGATCGTGGCCTCGCGCGATCTGAACACCTACCGGCACCTGCACCCCACCCGGGCCGCCGACGGCACCTGGAGCATCCCGGTGTCCCTGCCCCGCGCGGGCGGCTACCGCGTCTTCGCCGACTTCACCCCGGCCGCGAAGAACGCCGAGAACCTCACCCTCGGCGCGGACCTCGCCGTCTCCGGCACCTACGCCCCGCAGGAACTGCCCGCCTCGAACACCACGGCCGCGGTCGACGGCTACGAGGTGCAGCTGGGCGGTGCCCTGCGCACGGGAGCGGCCGGCGAACTGAAGCTCACGGTCTCCCGGAACGGCAGGCCCGTCACCGACCTCCAGCCCTACCTCGGCGCCTACGGCCATCTCGTCGCCCTGCGCTCCGGAGACCTCGCCTACCTGCACGTCCACCCCAACGGCGAGCCCGGCGACGGCACCACGAAGCCCGGCCCGGCCATCTCCTTCACGGCCACCGCACCCAGCCCCGGCAGCTACCGCCTCTTCCTGGACTTCAAGCACGACGGCAAGGTCCACACGGCGGCCTTCACGGTCCGCACCGGCACGGCGGGCCACGGCGAGGAGCACGGGCACTGAGCCGGCTCAGCCGAGGGCCCGGTCCAGGTTGAACGCCGCGCTGATCAGGGCGAGATGGGTGAACGCCTGCGGGAAGTTGCCCTGTTGCTCACCGGTGTTGCTGATCTCCTCGGCGTACAGGCCCAGATGGTTGGCGTAGGTGAGCATCTTCTCGAAGGCCAGCCGCGCCTCGTCGAGCCGCCCGGCGTGCACCAGGGCCTCGACGTACCAGAACGAGCAGATGGAAAACGTGCCCTCGTCACCGCGCAGTCCGTCGGGGCTGGCCAGCGGGTCGTAGCGGTAGACGAGCGAGTCCGACACCAGTTCCTGTGTCAACGCGTCCAGGGTGGAGAGCCACTTGGGGTCGGTCGGCGCGATGAACTTCGTCAGCGGCATCATCAGGACGGCCGCGTCCAGCACGTCCCCGTCCTCGTGCTGCACGAACGCCTGCCGGGCCTCGGACCAGCCGCGTTTCATGATCCGCCGGTAGATCGCGTCGCGGCACTCCCGCCAGCGGTTGAGGTCGGCGGGCAGCCCGCGCCGGTGGGCCATGCGGATCGCCCGCTCGATCGCCACCCAGCACATCAGCCGTGAGTACAGGAAGTTCTTGCGGCCGCCCCGGGTCTCCCAGATCCCCTCGTCGGGCTGGTCCCAGTGCGCGCAGACCCACTCCACCAGCGTGCACACGTCGTCCCACTGGTCGCTGGAGATCGGCTTGGCCCACTTGTCGTAGAGGTAGATCGAGTCGATCAGCGCGCCGTAGATGTCGAGTTGGAGCTGCTCGGCGGCGGCGTTGCCGACCCGGACCGGCGCGGAGCGCAGATGCCCTTCCAGGTGGCCGAGTTCACGCTCCGTCAGATCGGTGCGGCCGTCGATGCCGTACATGATCTGGAGCGGCCCCGAGGGGCCGTGGTCGGTCGGACTGACGTTCCTGATCAGGAAGTTCATGAACGCCTCGGCCTCGCCGGTGAAGCCGAGCCGCAGCAGCGCGTACACACAGAACGCCGCGTCGCGCACCCACACGTACCGGTAGTCCCAGTTGCGCTCGCCGCCCGGCTGCTCGGGCAGGCTGGTCGTCGGCGCGGCCACGATCGCGCCGGTGGGGGCGTAGGTGAGCAGCTTCAGGGTGAGGGCGGAGCGGTGCACCATCTCCCGCCAGCGTCCCCGGTACTTGGACGCGGACAGCCAGTGCCGCCAGTAGGCGACCGTGGCGGCGAACTGCTCCTCGGCCTCGGTGTGCGCGCACCGGCGCGGGGTGATCTCCCCACCCACCTGGTCCAGGGCGAACACCGCCGACTCGCCCTCGGCGAGCTTGAAGTCGGCCCGCGCGTCCGGCCCTTCGGCCTCCAGCGGGACGGTCGCGGTCAGGCCCAGCGACAGCTTGGCGGACTCGAAGACCGCGACCTCCCCGACCATCCGCAGGGTGTGCGGCTCGGCGCCGTAGTCGAAACGCGGCGCCACCCGGGCCCGGAACGGGATCGAGCCGCGCACGCACACCACCCGCCGGATCAGCCGGTGCCGGTCGATCTCCACGGAGTCGCCGTCCACCGGCATGAAGTCCTGCACCTCGCCCACACCGTCCTCGGTGAAGAACCGGGTGATCAGGACGTTGGTGTCGGGGAAGTAGAACTGCTTGGTCCGGGCCGGCACCGCGGCCACCAGCTCGAAGCGGCCGCCCCGCTCCGCGTCCAGGATCGACGCGAAGACACTGGGGGCGTCGAAGGACGGGCAGCAGTACCAGTCGATCGTGCCGTCCGTCCCGACCAGCGCCACGCTGCGCAGATCGCCGATCAGACCGTGCTCGGCGATCGGCAGATAGCCCGTGTCGTGCCCAGGTGATCCGCTCATCGCAGCCTCCCTGCCGATCAGCGTAGGCAGGTTCGGCCGCGGCTGTCCTGAGAACGGCGGGTGTGCTGAGGACGGCAGGCGCCCCGAGGCCGGCGGGTGTCCCGAAAACGGCGGGTGCCCCGAAGACCGCCCTCACACCGTGAGCACCCGCACCCCCGCCTCCTCGAACCGCCGGACCGTCTCCCCGTCCGCCCCCGCGTCCGTGACCAGCGTGTCCACCTGCTCCACACCGCAGATCCGGGCGAACGCCCGCCCGCCGAGCTTGCTGGAGTCGGCGGCCACCACCACCCGCTCGGCCCGCTCGCACAGCAGCCGGTTGATCGCGGCCTCCGCCTCGTCATGGGCGGCCGCGCCGTGCGTGACGTCGAAGGCGACGACACCGAGGACCGCCACGTCGAGGGTGATCTGGGACAGCACCCCGTCCGCGAGCGGCCCGATCAGCTCGTACGACTGCGGAAGGGCCACCCCGCCCGTCACCACGATCTTGAACTGCGGACGGACGGCCAGCTCATTGGCGATGTTGAGCGCGTTCGTGACGATCGTCAGGGCCGGAGAGCCGCTGCCGAGATCCCCGCGCACGGCCAGCGACCGGGCCACTTCGGTGGTCGTCGTCCCGCCGGTCAGCCCCACGGCCTCGCCGGGCGCGATCAGCTCCGCGACCGCCTTCGCCACGCGCTGCTTCTCGGAGGCGTTCCGGGCCGACTTGTAGCGCAGCGGCAGCTCGTACGACACCCCGTGCACCACCGCGCCGCCCCGCGTGCGCACCAGCATCTGCTGCTCGGCCAGCTGGTCGAGGTCCCGGCGGATCGTCGCGGCGGAGACCGACAGCGCACCGGCCGCCTCCTCGACGTCCAGCCGTCCCCGCTCGACGAGCAGCTCCAGCAGCGCCTGCCATCGCGCGTCCCGAGACATTCGTCCCCTTCCGTCGTTTGCTCTATTATGCTCGAAACGTGGCTGAATCGTGCAAGAAAAATCAAGCCGGAGTAAGGGGTACGGGATGACCCACGTCGAGGACGAGCTGACCAGCCAGCCCGAGTGCTGGATCCGCGCGGCGCAGGAGGCGGCGCGGTACCGCGCGGTGCTCCCGGCCGCGGGGGAGCGGGTCGCGATCGTCGGGTGCGGCACGTCGTACTTCATGGCGCAGGCCGCGGCGGCGCTGCGGGAGGGCGCGGGCCAGGGCGAGACGGACGCCTTCGCCGCGTCGGAGTTCCCGCGCGGACGGTCGTACGACCGTGTGATCGCCCTGACCCGTTCGGGCACCACGACCGAAGTGCTCGACCTGCTGGGCGAGTTGAAGGGCCGCACCCGCACGACCGCCCTCACCGCCGACCCTCGCACCCCTGTCATGGCCGCCGCCGACGACACGGTCGTCCTCGACTACGCCGACGAACGCTCCGTGGTCCAGACGCGGTTCGCCACCACCGCGCTCACCCTGCTCCGCGCCCACCTCGGCCTGCACACCGACGCCGTGGTCGCCGACGCCCGCACCGCGCTCACCGCCCCGCTGCCCGAAGGGCTCGTGGACTGCACGCAGTTCACCTTCCTGGGCCGCGGCTGGACGGTCGGGCTCGCCAACGAGGCCGGGCTGAAGATGCGCGAGGCCGCGCTCGCCTGGACGGAGGCGTATCCGGCGATGGAGTACCGGCACGGGCCGATCAGCATCACGACCCGGGGTACGGCCACCTGGATGCTCGGCGAGGCGCCCGCGGGACTGGCCCAACAGGTCCGCGAGACCGGTGGGTTGTGGGTGCCCGGCGGCCTCGACCCGCTCGCCGAACTGGTCCGTGTCCAGCGGCTCGCCGTCGCCGTGGCAGCGGCGCGCGGCCTCGACCCGGACGAGCCGCGTCACCTCACCCGTTCGGTGATCCTCGCCCGTTCTTAGGAGAAGCCGTGCCCCTCGCCACCACCGGTGACCTGGTCACCCGCGCCGCCGCCGACCGCTCCGCCGTCGCCGCCTTCAACGTCATCACCCTGGAACACATCGAGGCCGCCGTCGCCGGCGCCGAGTCCCTGCGCACACCGGTGATCCTCCAAGTCAGCGAGAACGCCGTGAAGTTCAGGCACGGTCACCTGCTCCCGCTCGCCCGCGCCGCCGTCGCGGCCGCCCAACAGGCCGCCGTACCCGTAGCTCTGCATCTGGACCACGTGCAGAGCGACGACCTGCTCCGGCAGGCGGCAGACGCCGGTTTCAGCTCCGTGATGTACGACGCGGCGCGCCTGCCCTACGCCGAGAACCTCGCCACCACCCGGGCCGCCGCCGACTGGGCGCACTCCCAAGGGCTGTGGATCGAGGCGGAGTTGGGCGAGGTCGGCGGCAAGAACGGCGAACCGCCCCTCGACGCGCACGCCCCCGGAGCCCGCACCGACCCCGCCGAGGCCGGTGCCTTCGTCGCCGACTCCGGTGTGGACGCCCTGGCCGTCGCCGTCGGCAGCGCCCACGCCATGACCGAACGCACCGCCACCCTCGACCACTACCTCCTCAAGCGCCTCGCCACGACCCTGGACGTCCCCCTCGTCCTGCACGGCTCCTCGGGAGTCCGCGACGACGAACTGACGGCGGCCGTGGCGGGCGGCATCAGCAAGGTCAACGTCGGCACCGCCCTCAACATCGCGATGACACAAGCGATTCGGGAGTTCCTCGCCACGCACCCGGAGGCGGTGGAATCACGGAAATACCTGAGCGTGGGACGCGAGGCGATGGTCGGTGCGACCCGCCGGATCATCGAGGTGCTCGGCACCGCGCGGTGAGGACGGGCTGGTAGAACCCGGTGACCTCCGGAGCGTGCCACCCGACGTCGACGAACCCCGCCGCCGTCGCGAACTCCGTCAGCCGCGCCCGCGTCAGCGCCCAGCAGGTTGTTCGCCGGACCCGTACGTGCCAGCCGTCCCCGGCCGTCGGCACCAGCTGGAAGTGCTCCATGTCGTAGCGCTCGCCGTCCTCGTGCCAGTGCCAGAGCTGGAAGGTGACCACCCTGCCCTCGTCGGTCTGCGAGACCTGCGGTGGCGCGGCCTCGGGCCTGGTCCGGAGGATCTCGTCGTAGTCCCGCAGGGTGAGCACCACCAGGCCGTCGTCCCGCAGCACCCGCCGCATCTCATCGAGCGCGGCGGTCACGTCCGACGCGGACAGCAGGTGCGTCAGCGCGTTGTCCGCGCAGACGACGACGTCGAACGCGCCCGCGACGAACGGCAGCCGGCGCATGTCCGCGGCGGCCACCGGCAACCGGACGCCCCGCGCGGCGGCCTCCCGCGAGGCACGCGCCACGGCCACCGGACTGATGTCGGTGCCGACGACCTCGTGCCCGCTGCGGGCCAGCCCGATCGCCTGGGTGCCGATCCCGCACGAGCAGTCCAGGATCCGGTGCGGTCCAGGGCCCAGGAGTGCGTCGAGCACCGCCGCCTGACGGGCCATGCTGACATCCCAGTCGGCGAAGATCCGGTGGTAGTCGGGAGCCAGCCCGTCGTAGAAGTCCCGCACCGAGGAACGCGAGGAACCTGAGGAACCCGACATGCGCCCCCTACCGCTTCACGGCCTTCAGCACCACGAACTTCGGGTCGCCGGCGACCAGTTGGCTGTTGCCGAAGACCTTACGCAGCTTCACGTGATAGCCCAGATGGCGGTTGCCGACCACCCACAGCTCACCGCCCGACCGCAGCGTGCGGTGCGCACCGCTGAACATCCGCCACGCCGTCGCGTCGGTCGTCGCCTGATGGGAGTGGAACGGCGGGTTGGTGAGCACGATGTCGGCACTGCCCGCGGCGACCCCCGCCAGCCCGTCCCCGACCCGGAACTCCGCGTGCCCGGGCACGCCGTTCGCCTTGTACGTCGCCTCCGCCGAGGCCACCGCCTGGAACGACTCGTCCACGAACAGCACCTCGGCCTCCGGATTGGCCAGCGCCACCGCCGTACCGACGACGCCGTTGCCGCAGCCCAGGTCCACGATCCGCCGGCTGCCACGGCTCTCGGGCAGGTGCCGGAGGAAGAACCGGGTGCCGATGTCGAGCCGCTCCGCGCAGAAGACGCCCGCGTGGTTGACGACGGCCCGCCCGGACGCGGCGCCGATGTCCTCCGGGAGCGAGTAGCCGTACGGCCAGGGATTGACCGGTCGTTCGAGGGCCGGGTCGGGAGCGCTGAAGATGAGCCGCGCCTTCTTCTCGGCGAGCGAGGTGCGGGTCGGTCCGATGATCCGCTCGAAGAGCCGGAGCGTCGAGGTGTGGATCTCCTTCACCATGCCGGTGCCGACGACCACCGTGCCCGCGTGCACCGCGGGCGCCAGCCGCAGCAGCTGGTCCTCCAGCAGCGCCAGGCTCTTCGGCACCCGCACCAGCAGGACGTCGATCCGGGCGGGCGGCGGATCCTGCGTGGTGAGCAGCTGTACGGCGCCCGGTTCGACACCGGCGCGCGCGAGGTTCGCCCGGGTCGCCTCCTGGCCGAGGAAGGAGTCCGTGATCTGCACCGGTCCGTGCGCGGCGAGCGCCGTGACCAGCGCGCCCCAGCGGTCGCCGACGACCACGACCGTGCCGTTCAGCGGCACCCCCTCGTCCGCGAGGTGCCTGAGCAGATACTCGTCGGAGGCGTCCCAGGCTCGCAGCTGCTCGCGCGGGTCCTCGGGGAAGCGGGTGAGCGCGAGGTCGCCCCAGGGGGTCGTCATACGGTCGGTCATCGTGCGTCCAGGCTAGCGGAGCCGCAGCTCAGGCCCGCTCGGGAGGACACCGCGGCTCGGGCCCGCTCGGGCAGGATGGGTTCATGGACGCCGAGCTGTTCCCCCGACCCCGGACCCAGGTCGCCCCCGGCGCGGTGCACGTCCCCGACTGGCTGGACGCGGAGCGGCAGCGTGACCTGCTGGCGGCCTGCCGGGAGTGGGCACGCCCGCCCGCAGGCCTGCGCACGGTCCGCACCCCCGGCGGCGGCACCATGACCGCCCGGCAGGTGTGCCTCGGCTGGCACTGGTATCCGTACGGCTACGCCCGCACGGTCGTCGACGGCGACGGCACCCCGGTGAAGCCCTTCCCCGACCGGCTCGGCGAGCTGGGCCGGGAAGCGGCACGGGACGCGCTGGGCGTCGAGGCGACCGGGTACGACATCGCCCTGATCAACTTCTACGACGCGGACGCCCGCATGGGCATGCACCGCGACGCCGACGAGAAGGCGGACGCCCCTGTCGTCTCCCTGAGCCTCGGCGACACCTGCGTCTTCCGGTTCGGGAACCCCGAGACCCGGACCAGGCCGTACACGGACGTCGAACTGCGCAGCGGGGACCTGTTCGTCTTCGGTGGCCCCTCGCGGCTCGCGTACCACGGGGTGCCCCGGGTGCATCCCGGCACCGCGCCGCCGGAGTTGGGGCTGACCGGAAGGCTGAACATCACGCTCCGGGTCAGCGGCCGGTAACCGGGTGAAGTCGCGGATCATGGGAGACTCGCCCTCATGAGCGGCAAGGCGGACCCCCGGCCGGCGGGGGATGGGACCACCTCGAGAGCGCGGCTGGACCGGGGGCGCGGTGCGCTCGGGCCCGCGTTGGAGCTCGTGCACACCGGACGCGCGCCCACCCGGGCGGTCCTCACCGCCGAGCTCGGGGTCACCCGTGCCACCGCCGGTGCGGTCGCCGCCGAGCTGGAGGCGCTCGGCCTGATCCGCGTCGACGCCCGGCCGACCGCGGCCGCCGGATCGCAGGGCCGGCCCTCGCACCGCCTCGCCGTCGCCGACGACGGTCCCGTGGTCCTCGCCACGCAGGTCCACGCCGACGGCTACCGCGCGGCCCTGGTCGGTCTCGGCGGCCGTATCGTCGCCACCGCGCCCGCCCGCGAGACCGTCGACGCCGACCCGGCGAAGGTCATCGGCTCGGTCGTGGAGGCGGGCGCCGACCTGCTGCGTACGACCGGCAGACGCTGCGTCGGCGCCGGGCTCGCCGTCCCGTCCGCGGTCGCCGAACCCGACGGGCTCGCCCTGAACCCCCTGCACCTGGCCTGGCCCGCGGGTGCCCCCGTGCGCCGCATCTTCACCGAGTGCGTGCGCGCGGCGGGGATCCCCGGACCGGCGTTCACCGGCAACGACGTCAACCTCGCCGCGCTCGCCGAGCACCGCCACGGCGCGGGCCGCGGCGCCCGCGACCTGCTGTGCGTGGCGACCGGGCACCGCGGTGTGGGCGGTGCCCTGGTCCTCGACGGCCGTCTGCACACCGGGAGTTCGGGCCTGGCCCTGGAGGTCGGGCACCTCACCGTCAACCCCGAGGGCCGCCCCTGCCACTGCGGCAGCCGGGGCTGCCTGGACGTCGAGGCCGACCCGCTGGCCTTCCTCACGGCGGCCGGGCGCGACCCCGGCCCCGAGCAGTCGCTGTTGCAGCAGGCCAAGGACCTCGTCGGCGACCACTACGACGACCCGGCCGTCCGTACGGCCACCGAGACCCTCATCGACCGTCTGGGCCTCGGCCTCGCGGGCCTGGTCAACATCCTCAACCCCGACCGGATCATCCTCGGCGGCCTCCACCGCACCCTCCTGGACGCCGACCCGGAGCGCCTGCGCGCGGTCGTCGCCGAGCGCAGCCTGTGGGGGCAGAGCGGCGGCGTCCCCATCCTCGCCTGCACCCTCGACCACAACAGCCTTGTCGGAGCGGCCGAGTTGGCCTGGCAGCCGGTCCTGGACGACCCGCTCGGGGCACTCGCCCGTGGCTGACGGAGTGGAACTGCTGGAGCCGGAGCGCATCCACTTGGTCGAGGTGCCCGTGCAGCCGCTGTCCGCCGTGCACCTGGAGGCCATGAACCAGGCGTGGAACCAGGCGCTCCTGGCCAACCCCAGCCTCTTCGACGGCCCGGTCACAGTCGGCGCGGGCCTCGACCGGCCGGCGCCGCACACCCTCGTCGTCTCCTGGTCCCGCACGACTTACCGCCGCTTTGCCCTGCGCCTGGTTCCGGGTGCCCCGGTCCAGCGGTCCCTGTTCGTGAGTGTGATCCAGCCGACCGACGACGGCCGCGTGCTCGTGGGCCGCATGTCCACGGCCACTGCGGCCGTCGGTCGCTGGCAGTACCCGGGCGGATCCGTCGAACCGCCCCCGGACGACGTACCCCTGGACGAGACCGCCCTGCGCGACCACGCCGCCCGTGAACTGGCCGAGGAGACCGGCCTCGACATCCCCGCCGACCGACTCGTCCGGTGCCTGGTCACCCACGGCGAGGCAGGACACATCGGCGTCCATTACCTCGCACCGCCCCGACCTGCACCACTCGTCCACCAGCGGTACGAAGCTCTCGTGGCCGCGGAACGGGCTCGCGGACGTGCCCCCGAGTTCGACCGCATCGCTCTGATCCGCTCCCCGGCCGACCTGACCGGCCTCGCCGGACCTCACGTGGCCTACCTGGAACCCGTCCTGCGCCGGATCGCCCGCCGAGTAGGCTCGTGACATGCGGATCTCCGTCTCCTCGGACATGGACGAGCCGGTCGCCCGCGCGCTCGTCGACGAACTGCGCGCCCGCGGCCACGACGTGACGCCCCACGGCGCGCTGCGCCCCGGCGCCGACCCGCAGTGGGCAGTCTGCTCGTCGGCCGCGGCGGGCGAGGTCGCCGCCGGGGCGGCCGACCAGGCGATCGTCTGCTGCTGGACCGGCACGGGCGCGTCCATCGCGGCCAACAAGGTCCCCGGCGTACGGGCCGCGCTGTGCACGGACGCGTACACGGCGGACGGGGCACGGCGCTGGAACGACGCGAACGTGCTGGCGCTGAGCCTGAGACTGACGTCCGAGCCGCTACTCAAGGAGATCCTGGACGCGTGGTTCGCGGGGGAGCCGAGCGCGGACGCGGAGGACCGGGGGAACGTGGCGCATGTGGGGCGCCTGGAGGACCGGCGACCCTAGCCTGGCTGGAGGACCGGCGGCCCTAGCCCGGCAGGATGACCGACGGCCCTAGCCCGGCTGGACGAACAGCCCTGGCCGGCCTGGTTGGACAAACGGCCCTGGCCGGACACCGGTTCTTGCCGGCCCCCGGTGGCCTCACCCGCACAGACTCCACAACGCCGCCACCAACGGCCGCCGCAGATCCGCCCGCCGCACACACAGCCCGATCGGGAACCGCTCCGGCGCCGCATCGCCCGGCACCACCGCCAACCGCTCCCGCACCGCGCTGTGTTCCAGTACGAGCCGGGGCACCACGCCCGTCCCGCAGCCCAGGGCGACCAGCGTCAGCAGTCCCTCGTGACCGTCCGGCTCGCAGGCCACGTCCGGGACCGTGCCCCGGCTGCGGAACCAGCGGTCGGCCGCCTCCCGGACCAGCCCGCGGTGCGGCAGCACGAACGGCCCCTCCAGATCAGGATCGGGCCGGTCCCGCGCGGTGACGAGGACCAGGTCGGTCACCGCGACCGTACGACCGACGAGCCCCTCCGGCAGCCGCGCCGGGATTCCCGCCACGGCCACGTCGACCTCGCCCTCGTCCAGCCGGGCCAGCGCGGCCGCCGCGTCACCGGTGCGCAGATCGAGCCGCACCTGCGGATGGGCCGTACGGAAGGGCCCCAACAGGTCGGGCAGCAGCGCCTGGCAGGCGGTCACCGTCGCGAACACGGCCAGTCTGCCGGTCAGTTCGGCCGGATCGGGATGCTCCTCGCGGTACGCGCGCCACAACTCCAGTGCCTGTACGGCGTATTCACGGAACCGATGCCCCTCCGCCGTGAGCGACACCCCCCGCGGGCCACGGTCGAACAGCCGATGCCCCAGCTCCGCCTCCAGTCGCTGCACGGTCCGGGTCAGCGTCGCCGGACTCACATGGCAGTCGAGGCTCGTCCGTCCGAAGTTCAGCGTCTGCGCGAGATGCAGGAAGAGCCGCAGCTCCCGATGGTCGTCCATGTGACCTGCGCCTTTCACTTCCCGCAACAGCCCGCTGCACAAGTTGCGCTTGCCGCAACACTCCGCCGGAGCCTACAACTCGACCATGACCTCCACCACGTACGCCTCCCGCGTCTTCCCCCTCGAAACCATGGATGTCCCCGGTGGCACGGAGACCGTCCTGCGCGGCGGCCGGCACCTCTTCCCGCTGCTGCACCGGGCCTTCGCCGGGGTGCGCCGGATCGGTGTGCTCGGCTGGGGCCCGCAGGGCCGCGCCCAGGCCCTCAACCTGCGCGACTCCCTCACCGGCACCGACATCCGGGTGACCGTGGGCCTGCGCCCCGGCTCCCCCTCCGCCACCGACGCGCGCTCCCACGGCTTCACCGAGGAGGACGGCACCCTCGGCGACTGGCTCGCGGTCGCCGCCGACAGCGACCTGGTGATCCTCCTGATCGCGGACGCGGCCCTCGCCGCCCACCACGAGGAGATCTTCGCCGCCCTGAAGTCCGGCGCCGCGATCGGTCTCTCCCACGGCTTCCTGCTCGGCCATCTCCGGGAAACCGGCGGTGAGTTCCCCGCCGGGCACCCGGTGATCGCCGTCTGCCCCAAGGGCATGGGCGACTCCGTGCGCCGTCTCTACCAGCAGGGCGCCGAGGTCAACGGCGCCGGGATCAACAGCAGTTACGCCGTCCACGCCGACCCCGACGGCCGGGCCGTCGACCTCGCGCTCGGCTGGTCGGTCGCGCTCGGATCGCCGTACACCTTCCGCACCACGCTGGAGAGCGAGTACCTCTCCGACATCGTCGGCGAACGGGCCATCCTGCTCGGTGCGGTGCACGGCATCGTCGAGAGCCTGTACACGCGCTACCGGTTGGACGGCGACGACGAGACCACGGCGTACGAGAGGTCCTGCGAGAACATCACCGGGCCGATCGCCCGCACGATCTCCCGCTCCGGGCTGCGGGCGGTCCGCGAGGCGCTCGACAGCGCGGGGCAGGACGTCTTCGACCGTGTGTACACGGCGACTTACGGGCCCGCCCGCGAGATCGTCGCGGAGATCTACGACGAGGTCGCCGACGGCACCGAACTGCGCAGCGTGATCCTGGCCGAACGGCGGCTCGGGGCAAGGGAGATGAGCGAGATCGGTGGCTCGCCCATGTGGGCCGTGGGTGGTCGGGTCCGGGCTCGCCGGGGTGAACGGGAGCTGTCCGTCGACCCGTTCACCGCCGGAGTCTTCGTCGCCACCATGCTCGCCCAGATCGACGAGTTCGCCGAGCGCGGCCACCCCTGGTCGGAGATCGTCAACGAGTCCGTCATCGAGGCCGTCGACTCCCTCCTGCCCTATATGCACGCCAGGGACGTGGCCTACATGGTCGACAACTGCTCCCGCACGGCCCGTCTCGGCGCCCGCCGTTGGGGCCCGCGCTTCCAGGCGGCGTACGAGCAGATCGCCTACCCGGCCGCCGAACAGCCCGCAGACACGGCCCTGTTGGAGGCGTTCGTCGCACACCCGGCCCACGAGGCCCTGTCCGCGGCGTCGAAGTTGCGCCCGTCGGTGGACATCTCGGTGTCCTAGACGCGGGGCTGTCTGAACAGCGCGATCTCCGGTGGCCACAGCACATTGCGCGCCCACAACAGCGACGGCCCCAGATGCACCGCGCAGACCCGCAGCGGATGGTCGATGTGCCGCCCGATCTCGAACCGCGCGGCGGCACCGCACACCTGACCGGCATCGGGGTCCCCGACGGGCGCCCGGCACTGCCGTTCACGTGGGACGGGCGCGGGGGAGGAGGGGAGACGCGAGAGGGAGTCGTCCACGCGTCTCAGCCTGGCAGGGGACGGTTGCCCCGTCGCGTCCGGAGCGACCGGCCGGGTGACCCCCGTTTCCGTAGAGCTCCGGTCAGGGTTCCCGTCGATCCGGCCACTCCGCCGCGAAGGCCCTGGCCGGGTTCTCGGTGAGAATGCGGTCGACCAGTTCCTCACCCAGCTCGTGCGCGAGCCGCGGCCGTACCCGACGCAGCAGGTACGGCATCCCGGGCCCACCGTCGACCGACCGCGCCCCGGCCACCACGGTGTCCCCGCCGAGCAGCAGCCGATGCCCGAAGCCGGCCTCCGCGAGCGCCCGTACGGCGTCCGGCATCCGCCAGTCCGTGGCGTGATGCGCACGCGAGGGACCGTCGAAGGCCAGCCAGCAGCCCGCCTCGGCGGCCTGGCGATGGACGACCGGGTCGGGGGAGCGGTTGAGATGGCCGAGGACCACCCGATGCGGCGGCACGCCCAACTCCCCGCACAACAGGTCCAGTACGTCGAGCGCGCCCGTCCCCAGCTCCAGGTGCACGGCGATCGGTGCGCCCGTCGTCCGATGGGCCTCGGCCGCCGCGGTCATCGTCCACCGGGCGTGCGCGTCGAGGGAGTGGAAGCCGCCGGCCACCTTGACGAGCCCCGCCCGCACTCCCGATGTACCGATGCCCACGGTCAGTTCGGACACGAAGAGTTCGGCCAGGCTCCCGCGCACCTCCCGGAGCAGCTCCGGGCTGTAGTGCGCGGCCTGGTGCAGACCGGTCGCGCAGACCAGGTGCACTCCGGTCTCCCGGGACAGCAGCGGCAGATCGGCGGCCCTGCGCCCCATGCCGTACGGCGTCCACTGGACCACGGCCGCCCCGCCCGCCGCCCGGAACGCCGCCAGCTCGGCCCGCGCGGCGGCACCGTCGTTCAGTTCCTGCCCGGGCAGTCGCGGACTGCGCAGGAACAGGTGGTCGTGCGCGTCGACCACGCCCAGGTCCGCGGGGAGCACATCCCCGAGGACCGTACGGACTGCGCTCACCACTGCCTGCCGCGCGGCAGCGAGCCCCGGCCGGGCTCCGACAGGTGCAGGACCTCGTAGACGTCTCCCTCGGCCTTGGGCGTGTCGTGCTCCCAGAGCGAGAAGTGCACGACCTCCCACGCGCGCGTGTCGACCGCGGCCGCCGCCAGCACCACGCCGTCCTCCCCGGCCAGCCGCGCCGTCCCGTCCACCGTGTCCGCCATGAAGGCGCTCAGCTCCACGCCCGGCGGCACCGCCAGACGGCGCCGTACGGCGAACGCGGCGGGGGAACCGGCGGCGCCTCCCTCCTCGTACGCGAGCCCTGTCCACTGCTGCACCTGGGGGCGCCCGAAATCGTCGGCCAGTCTCTGGAAGGCGCCTCCCCACAGGAAGGCGTTCATGCCCTCGACCGTGTTCCAGAGGTAGAACGGCGCGTACTCGTTGACCGGCGAGCCGTGCGCCCCGCGCTCCCGCACCAGGTACGCCTTGATACCGAGCCCGTCCCAGTCGTCCAGCACATGGCCGACCCGGGCGACGCGGCCGCGGATGACGCCCATGTCGTAGTCGGCGGGCAGCGTGAGTTCGTACTGCAGGGCGTGCATGTTGATCTGCATACAGGTGCACTCCTTCACGACTTCACGACTTCACGAAGAACGGGGCGTTGACGGAGGCGCGAGCAGCGAGAGCAGACCCCGTACGCCCGCGTCGAACGCCGCCGGCGAGCCGGACGCACGGGCCAGGACATAGCCGCCCTGCACGGTCGCGAGAACGGTCGCCGCGATGTCCTCGCCGTCCAGCGAGGCCGCGAACTGGCCCTGTTCCTTGCCCTCTTCGACGATCCCGGCGATCCGCTCACGGATCCAGTCGATCGTCTCGTCGACCGGTGCCCGCAACTCGTCGCTGGCGACCACGTCCGGGTCCATGGTGAGCCGGCCGACCGGACAGCCGCGGAGCACATCGCGCTCGCGCCGCAGATACGCCTCGATCCGCTCGTACGGCGTACCCGGCCCGGCGAGTACTCCCTCGGCGGTAGCCCGCAGCTCCTCGGCGGACCGCCGGATCGCGGCCAGCGCGAGATCCGGCTTCCCCTTGAAGTGGTGGTACATGCTGCCCTGCCCGGCCCCCGCGCGCTCCAGGATGGCCTTGGGGCTGGTGCCCACATAGCCGCGCTCCCACAGCAGTTCGCGCGTGGACTCGATCAGGCGCTCCGAGGTGCTCATGCGCTCACTGTACATACTAGTAGTTACAGAAGTCGAGAGCGGCTGTACTCCCCAGGACGTACGCCCACTGTCGCTGGCCGTACGACGACTCGGCCCCCTCCCCGGCGCGAGTCTCGAGTCATCACCACCGAACTCACCGAGGAGATGACTCGACATGGAGACCCTGGCTCACTTCGGCGACGGCGGCCCCGGCCCCTGGATCCTCTTCTTCCCGCTGATCTGGGCGGCCGCCGTGCTCGGCGTCGTCACCGTCCTGCGCCGCACGGTCTGGCGTGGCCGCCGCGGACCGTAGCGGGCGACCGGCGACGGCGGACCGTGGCGCCCCGCCGCCGACTCCGGCCCCTCCGGCGACTCGCCGATCGCGATGCTCGGCCGCCGCTTCGCCGTCGGCGAGATCGACGAGGACGAGTACTGGCGCCGGCTGTCCGTCCTGGACGAGCAGTTCGGCCGTACGGCGGGCAAGGGCGGTGCGGCATGACCGCCACGACCGCCGTGCGCACCGCCGCCCGGGTCGTCGACGCCGTCAAGGTGTACGGCGTCGGCGACACCGGGGTGCGGGCCCTGGACGGGGTGAGCGTCGACTTCCCGGCCGGCCGCTTCATCGCGATCATGGGGCCCTCGGGCTCCGGCAAGTCCACGCTGATGCACTGCGCGGCCGGCCTCGACACCCTCACCTCGGGCGCCGCGTACGTCGGCGACACCGAACTCGGCACCCTCGACGACCGCCGCCTCACCCTGCTGCGCCGCGACCGGGTCGGCTTCGTCTTCCAGGCGTTCAACCTGGTGCCGACGCTGACCGTGGCGGAGAACATCCGGCTGCCGCTGGACCTCGCGGGGGACAGGGGCGACCCGGAGTGGCTCGACGCGCTCGTCGACGTCGTCGGCCTGCGCGACCGGCTGCACCACCGGCCCTCCCAGCTCTCCGGCGGACAGCAGCAACGCGTCGCCGTGGCACGGGCGTTCGCCGGCCGGCCGGACGTGGTCTTCGCCGACGAACCCACCGGGAACCTCGACTCCCGCTCCGGCGAGGAGGTCCTCGGGCTGCTCGGCCGTACCGTACGCCAGACCGCCCGCACCGTCGTCATGGTCACCCACGACCCGGTGGCCGCCGCCCACGCCGACGAGGTCGTCTTCCTCGCCGACGGGCGCCTGGTCGACCGTATGGAATCCCCGACAGCGGACAAGGTCCTGGACCGCATGAAGGCCTTCGAGCTGCCCTCAGGGACAGAGGTGCCGTCATGAACGCCTCCCTCCGCCTCAGCGCCTCCTCCCTCCGCGCCCACAAGCGCCGCTTCGCCGGCACCTTCCTCGCGGTCTTCCTCGGCGTGGCCTTCCTCGCCGGCACCCTCGTCATGGGCGACACGCTCCGCGCCGGCTTCGACACCATGTTCGGCAGGGCGACCGGCGGCACCGACGCCGTGGTCCGCAGCGCCGACGCCATCACCACGCCGGGGGAGAGTCAGGGCGTGCGCGAACCGGTCGCCACGGACCTGGTGAACAGCATCGAGAAGGTCCCCGGCGTCGCGGCCGCCGCCCCCGACATCCAGGGCGCGGGCCAGCTGGTCGGCGCGAACGGCAAGCCGATCGGCGGCCAGGGCCCGCCCACCGTCGCCGGCAACTGGATCGACGACCCGCAGCTCAACCCGTACCGGCTCGCCGAGGGCCGCGCCCCCGAGAAGTCCGGCGAGGTCGTCGTCAACCGGGGGACCGCCGACAAGGGCGGCCTGAAGATCGGCGACCGGACGGTCCTGCGGACGCCCGACCCCGTCGAGGTCATGATCGTCGGCCTCGCGACCTTCGGCGGCGAGGACGGCATGGCCCAGGTGACCTTCACGGGCATGACCCAGGCGGACGCCGAGAGGTACCTCACGGCGAAGCCGGGCGAGGCCGCGAGCATCCAGGTGCGGGCCGGACCCGGAGTGAGCCAGCAGGGGCTGGTCGACCGGCTGACTCCCGTCCTGCCCAGGGGCGTTGAGGCCATCACCGGTCAGGAGTCGACCGAGGAGAACACCGACATGATCTCCAGCCAGTTCCTGGGGATCTTCACGACCTTCCTCCTGGTGTTCTCCGGAGTCGCCCTCCTGGTCGCCACCTTCTCGATCCACAACACCTTCGCGATCGTCGTCGCCCAACGCACCCGCGAGAACGCCCTGTTGAGGGCACTGGGCGCCTCCCGCCGCCAGGTCGCCGCGCTGACCCTGGCCGAGGCGAGTGTGGTGGCCGTGACGGCGTCGGTCGCCGGTCTCGCCGGAGGCATCGGCATCGCCGCCGGACTCCAGGCACTGTTCCCGGCGATCGGATTCCCCTTCCCCGAGGGCGACTTGGTGGTGAGCGCCCTGTCCATGACGCTGCCGCTCGCCGTCGGCATCGTCGTCTGCCTGGGCTCCGCCCTGCTGCCCGCCGTACGCGCCGGGCGCACCGCGCCCCTGGCCGCACTGCGCGAGACGGCGGTCGACCAGTCGGCCGCGTCCCGGACCCGCGCGGTCCTCGGCGGCGGACTGGCCGCACTCGCCGTGGCCGTCACCCTCACCGGAGTTCTCGTCTCGCCGTCGATCTGGCTGGCGGCGGCCGGCGCGGTCCTGGCCCTGGCCGCGTTCGTGGTCCTCGGCCCCGTCGCCTCCACCGTTGCCGTACGACTGCTCGGCGTCCCCCTCGACCGGCTGCGCGGTGTCACCGGCGCCCTGGCCCGGCGCAACGCCCTGCGCAGCCCCAAGCGGACGGCCGCCACCGCGAGCGCGCTGATGATCGGCGTGGCCGTGGTGTCGCTCTTCACGGTCTTCGGAGCGTCCCTGAAGGCCACCATGGACCAGACGGTGTCCCGCTCCTTCGCCGGTGACGTCGCCGTCAGCACCCCCTCGTTCGGCGCGGGCGGCAGCGGCCTCAGTCCCCGACTCGCCGGTGCCGTCCAGCAGTTGCCGGAGGTCGACACCGCCGTAGGACTCGGGCGGGGAGTGGCCGAAGTCGACGGCGAGGGGCGGGCGTTGACCGTGACCGACCCGATCGCCCTGAGCCGTACCTTCGATCTGGGCGATGTCCAGGGCTCCTTGACCGAGCTGGGTACCGACGGCATCGCCATCACCGAGACGGAGGCAGACAAGCAGGGCCTCAAGCCGGGCGGCAAGACCCAACTCGCCTTCACCGACGGGGAGAAGAAGACCTTCACCGTCCGCGCGGTCTACGGTCGCTCGGAGTTGGCCGGCGACTACGTCATCACCCGGGCGGCCTGGGCCCCGCACCGCACCCAGGACTCCGACACCCTTGTCGCCGTCTCCTTCAAGGACGGCGTCTCCACGGCCGCGGGCAAGGCGGCGGTGGAGAAGGTCGCCGCTCACTACGGCAACCCCGAGGTGCAGACCCGCGACGAGTATGCGCAGTCCTCGGCGGGCGGCATCGACATGATGCTGACCCTCGTCTACGCGCTGCTGGCCCTGGCCGTGCTCATCGCCCTGCTGGGCATCGCCAACACGCTCACCCTGGCGATCCACGAGCGCACCCGGGAACTGGGGCTGCTACGGGCTGTCGGCCAGACCCGGTCCCAACTGCGGGCCATGGTCCGCTGGGAGTCGATCCTGGTGGCCGCCTTCGGCACCGCCGGAGGGCTCGGGCTCGGCGCCTTCCTCGGCTGGGTCCTGGTCAAGGCGTCCGACGGCGAGAGCGCGAGCACCTTCGCCTTCGCGATCCCGCCCCTGCAGCTGACCGTGGTCGCCCTGGTG